>JBIKUY010000111.1:0-6313 GCA_044347355.1 Prochlorococcaceae cyanobacterium
AAAGTTCACGATCTGTTGACTTCCACTATCTCGACCAAAGAAATTAAGATTATCTGGGTCGCCCACCAATGCAACATCGGTTTCCGAAACTGGCGCTGTGCAGTTGTTGCTCGGCGTGCCGCTACATTCAACCAAACGCAGGAAGCCTCCATCGCCAACAGAAAGAATTGGATTACTATCAACCGTAGGATAAATATCCACAAAAGAGCTACCGCGCAGATCATCTGTGCGGGTATAATAGAAGGTCACAGGTCCACCGTTGGTATCGATATAAACCTGTCCACCAGCAGGGCTGCTGCTCCAAAGACTTGTGTCAACGGAAAGATTAAACTGTGGTCCTAGGCAGTGGAAGCCCGGAGATCCTGTAACCGGAGACACCGCCGCATACTCACACCAATCACTGAGTGTAAGATTCACATTGTCAATAAAATGTGTCTCACCATTATCCGTGGCGGTGCCGTTGATGATGCGAATACGCGTCACAGCCCCCTGATAATCGGCAAGGCTCACAACCCGCCGGTCTGGAGAGGTGAGGGCCTTGGTGCTGCCCCGGAACTTGGCAATCGTGAGCCATTGGGTGGACGCACTTGATCCTACTGCTGAGGGTGTTGTGCAATTGCTTGTGGCGCTTCCGTTCGTGGTCACTTGAACCCAAATCTCGTCATTGGCGTCGACAGAAGAGGTGCCACCTTGGTCGAACGTGAGCATGGCTCGACCCAACTTGCCGTCAAGGTTTGCAGCACGGCAAACGGCATTGCGTAATGCACTAGACGTGGATGTGGCACCAAGCTGAATATGCCGATTGCCGCTTGTGATGAGGCGAGTTCTGCCGGCGCCAACATTCGTGTCATTACTATTATCATCAAGAGCAAACCAACTTCCACTCCAATCCGGACAAGATCCTGCGCCTTGAGCGCAATTAACAGAAGTCGAATAGGAGGTCATTCCCTCGAAGTTTTCCAGATTTACCGTGCTAGCATTTCCACTAATCGAGGTCCAACTACTATTCGTACAAGCGCCCTCACCACCCAGGCTTGTGGGCGACTCATTGCACACTTCAATCCGCGGAGGCGAGGTGTCATTACGGGTGCGAAAACGGTATCTTTAGCCACTTGCGCCGGGTGGATTTAGCGTTGCATAGCGCTTGTAATCACCAGCGACTCGCTGACTAGGCCCACGATTACTAGTCCAAGAAAAGTTATAATATCCTGTTACGGCTTCGCTGCCAATGCGCGGCAGCGTCAGCGCGGCAGCCAAGATTGGAACTCCTGAATAGGCGGTGCCATCAATATCTTGTTGCGTACCATAGGGATTACCCGGAGTAGCACCACGAAGCCCCTTCCAGCTGGATGATCCACAGCTGCCGCCCGCCCAGCGGGCCGGATCACAAGGATCGGGCACGGTTGTTGATCCGGAATTGGGGCGCATGCGGAATGTGGCTCGGCTAAAAACATCACCCTCATTACCAACAATTCCGATAACGTTACTGATGGCAGACACCCCTCCATTCGGCAGGCGTTTAGTATAACGGTCGTCGGCAAAGTTTTGCCAGGCTGTTCCACCATTGATGCCAACAATCATGCCAAACTCCACCCCGCACAGGCGGCTGTCTGCACCCTGAGAGTTGGCACTATCTGCAGGATTGATCCCACCGGATTGGTTTGAGCCGAAGGAAGCTCCACAGCAGCGCGGAACCACTTCGTATTCACGCGTAATGGTGGCTTTCGAAATCTTGCCACCTTCCTCCACCTTGCCTTCTACGGTTATAGTGAAATATCCCTTATTGAACCCAGGCGGCGTTGATTTAGCGGTATTCGGCTCCAGATTAACCAGTGCTTGGGTAAAGCTTCCAGTTCGAGTAACGGTGTTAGAGCCAGCCGAAGTGGTGATGGATTGTGATCGACGATCAGCTTCCCCAGGCAGGCCAGCGGCATAGGTCACTTTTGTGACCCTGAACTGACGGGTCCCAGCATTCACCGCCAACGTTTCGAGATCACGAAATTGGCCGTCGCCGTAGTCGCGGGCTTCCCTGCTGGGATCTCCAGGTGATCGGTCATTGGCATCACGACAAGGACTGACCAGGTCGGCGCTGCTCTAGTTGTTCATCGGTTGACCAGACACCAGGAAGCGCCTGTTGACGGGCTCATTGAACGCCGCCATCACGCGATTGATGCCCGATTCAGCGGTTACCTCCGCGTCGGTGCGGGCGCCCTGCCCGCGGGTGCCAAGCAAGGCGCCGGAAAAGAAACTCGTGAGGGCCAGGGTGCCAAGACCCAAGGCCAGTGCCACAAGAATGCCTGCCGCCATCGAGAAGCCCCGCTCACCAGCCCTGTTGCGGCGGGACAGAAGGGCAAGCAGGAATTGAGGCTTCATATTCTTTCTTCTAGCGCGGCTAGTGTGCTAGCAACGGTTTTTGTTACCGCTTGCAGGGGTCGCTGATCTGCTCTGCGCGCCATTGCTGATCCTACCGAAACAACCGTCTCTCCATGGGGAAGTGGAGCTGGCGATGCTCAACCAATCACACCACCCTGCAGCGCCTGGCCCTGCTTCCTGCTCACCCCAGCGGATCCTGAATCGGGATCACCTGGTTGCGGCCGCCCTGCTTGGCCTGGTACATCGCCTGGTCGGCCCGGGCGATCAGCCCATCCACGCTCTCGCCCGGCTGGGCCAGGGCCACGCCGATGCTGAGCGTGGCCTGCACGGTGGTGCCATTGCACACCACCACCTCCCTGGCGGCCTGGCGGATCGTTTCGGCGATGCTCACCGCCTGCGCCAGCCCATCCATGCCCGGCAGGGCCACCAGCAGTTCGTCGCCGCCCAGCCGGGACACCAGATCCCCTTCCCGCGTGTTGGCCAGCAGCCGCTGGGCAATGGTTTGCAGCAGCCCATCGCCAGCCGCGTGGCCGCAGCTGTCGTTCACATCCTTGAACTTGTCCACATCCACAAACAGCACCCCCACCCGCCCCCGGCGGGGGTCGCCCCCGTCCAGCAGCGCCGCCAGCCGGCTGAGCCCCTCGCTGCGGTTGCACAGGCCGGTGAGCTGGTCGTAGCGGGCCAGCCGGTCGAGGGCGGCCTCGGCCGCCACCTCAGCATCCAGATTGCGCAATGCAGCACAGAAACCATCCGGCTTGCCATCGCCATCGATGAACACCTGCCCATCGGAGGTGAACCAGTGGAAGGCACCATCGCCGCATAGCAAGCGCACCCGCCGACGGATGATGCCGCCAGCGGTCATCGCGCCCACGGCCTCCACATAGATGCCGAGGTCGTCTGGATGCAGGATCTCCTGCACGCCTCTGCCGATCCACTGCTCGGCAGGCACTCCCAGGATGCGGCTGGCGCTGCTCGACATCCAGAGGATCCGGCTCTCCTTGAAGCGCACCACCAGATCGCTGGAGTTTTCCGCCAGCAACCGGTAGCGCTCCTCCGACTCCCGCACCCGCGCGCTCTCCCGCACCCGCTCCGTTACATCCCGCCAGGTGAGCGTGAGCACCTCGCCCGCCCGCGCCGCACTCACGTCGAAGTAATAGTCGCCGCCGCGGATTTCATGGTTGGGGTAGTAAAAGCCCGTAAGCATCAGCGGCTCGCCGGTTTCCATCGCCTCGCAGTAGCGCTGCATCAGCCCCGTCTCCACCAGGCCCGGCAGCACCGTGCTCAGGCGGCTGCCGATCAGCCGGTTGGCCTCGATGCGGATGTAGGCGAAGGCTGCCGGGTTGCCACTGGCCACGATCAGGTCCACCACCCGGCCCTGGCCATCCCGCACCGGATCCAAGGTGAGGTGGGGGTCGAGCAGGGAATCGAGCGTGGCCTGCAGGGTGCGGTGCTCCTGCTCCAGTTTCTGGCGCAGCTCCACCTGATCCGTGACCTCGCGGATGGCAATCACCTCACCGTCGCGCGCACCGCCACGATCGTGCAGCAACTGGATCCGCAGCGACACCCAGCACAGCCGATCTCCCCTGGGGCGCAAGCGCACCAGCTGGGCTTTGTATTGCCCCGCCCTGCTGCCGGTGAGCTGCAGCTGGCGCACGATCATCTCCAGGGTCGCCCGGTCGTCGCGGTACACCCAGCGATGCAGCGAGCTGCCCAGCAGCGTGGCCATCGGCACCTGAAACAGATCCACCGCGCTGGGGGAGGCCCAGATGATGCGGTGTTTGTGATCGGCTTGAAGCACCACATCGGAAGCGTTCTCAGCCAGCATGCGGAACCGCTCTTCCCGCGCCGCCAACGCCTCCTGGGCTTCAATCTGGGAGGTGATATCCGTGATCTGGGAGATCAACGTGGCCAGGCGGCCGTTTTGATGGCGAATGGCCGTCACCGCCAGATCACCCCAGATCACGCTTCCATCGGGGCGCAGAAAGCGCTTGCGCAGGTGGTAGTTGTTGATCTCCCCATCCACAATCTGCTGCACCAGCTTTAGATCGATCTCCAGATCGGCCGGATGGGTGATCTCCTGCCAGGTGCAACCCAACAACGCCTCCTGGCTGCGGGCCAGGAGGCGGCAAAGGGCCCCATTCACCCGCAACCACCGGCCCTCGGGTGCAACCAGCGCCATGCCGATGGCTGCGTTCTCCATCATCAGTTCGAAGCGCCGCTCGGAAGCGGCCCTGGCCTCCCGGGCCTGCATTTCCGTGTTGATATCGCGGCCGCTGCCCGTGTAGCCCAGCAGCCGGCCGCGGCGGTCCTTCAGGGGCTGGATCCACACGGCCAGCCAACGGGTGGAGCCATCGGGGCGGAGCAGGCGCAATTCGATCGGCTCCTGCTCACCGGCCGCCCCCGCCGCCAGGCTGATCTGCAGCCGGGGGCGATCCTCGTTGATGAACAGCTTCCGCAGCGGTTGCCCCAGCAGCTGCTCCGGCACCAAGCCGAAACCGGAGCGTTTCGAACAGGCAATCCACACAATCGTGCCGTCGCTGGTGATGCGAAACACCAGATCGGCGGTGTTTTCCGCCAGCAGCTGCAGGTGGGCCAGGGCCCGGGCCCGTTTGCGCGCCGACCGCCAGGCCGCCAGGGCCAGCGCCGCCAGCACCATCAGCAGCGCAACTTCCACGCCATGGGCCTGCAACCAGCCCGGCGCGGGCAGCGGAGCTTGGCCAGCGGGGGGCTGGAGCAGGAAAAGCAGCAGCTGTGGGGGCGTCACAACTGAGCGTGGCTCAGGGAATGGCAGATGAACACAATGACTTCACCCTCAAGGATGACGGAAAGCCCAAGCCAATGGGTCATAAAAAGTGACATCAAGGGCAGGGCAATCCCTTCACCCCACCAACGGGGCGGATCCAGCCAACCAGCAGGCGCTTTTCAGCCGAGCGGCACACGGCAGAGAGGTGCATGCCGAAAGCGCCGATCTACATCAGAATCGCGATGGTCACCAAGGTGATGAGCAGTAAGCAGCTGGGATTTGGCGATCACGAGCAGACCACCGCCAAGCTCCGCACCAAGCGGGGGAAGTTCTTGGCTGAGATGGCCGCAGTAGTGCCATGGCAGACCCTGATCGCTCTGATTGGCACAGATCAATCCCTGAACATAGCCGGAGAAGCAATTCGGCGATGTGTGACCCAAGGAGACGCTCAAGCATATGTGGCTCAGAGCTTCTTTAGATCAACGAGGGAGCTGACAACCAACCCGTGAAAAGCTCCAATCATTCTCAACGAAATACAACATATCCTTGGGCGGCTGCCGTTGGAATATCCAGGAAAAACGCTGCGCTGCCAAATCTCTCAAAGCCGATCACATTCATTGTTCCACCAATCAAGTAACGTCCTCCTCCCTGATCCAATACGCTATAGGTTCCTGACTTAAAGTTAAGCTCATCCATTCCCGAACCTCCTTTGAATAAGGCTTTTGCGGAAGACTTAATTGCAATGCCCTGCAAATCATCATCTCCGGGGCCCATGTCAATAGTTCCGTCACCGCTAAATCCTCCCCAGAACGAGGTAACAACATCTCTTCCAGCACCACAGGTAACCAAGCCATCGTTGACAAAGAGGCCACCTTGAGTTATTCCGATAAAGTCAGACCCGCTTCCATTACTGATGATGGCGTCAGCGTGATTGACAATGCCAAATGATTTACCCCCAATCACTTCAATTACAGAGTCGCCCAAACCAGTATCAATGAGCCCCTGATTCAGAAGACCAATTGAACTATTTCTGCTATTCACATAGATTCCGTCTCCACCGTCACCGAGTGAGATCACCCCGCCAAGCTGATTGTTCAGAACAGGCATTGATGAACCAGGAGAGCTTGCTGTGGCCCATAGCTGATCTCTCCCGGTATCCATGTCAATTGTACCACTATTAGCAAGCGCATACTGAAC
>JBIKUY010000408.1:0-6254 GCA_044347355.1 Prochlorococcaceae cyanobacterium
CCCTGCTCACTGCGTCCACCGGGACGGTCTACCAGGTCTGTAACTTTCAGCCGGCAAGCAGCTCGCTCAATCTCAATTTCCCCACGCAGGGGACTGGCGCTGGCCAGGTCTCGTATCCGACCCCCAATCAGTCGGCCATCATCGGCCAACTGACCACGGGCAGCTCCCTGGTCTACACCCAGCCGCTCGGATTCCAGTGCTCGGGACTGGTCGACGGCCAGACGTATTATGCCGTGGTCAATCCGGCGAATCCCGGGGTCATCCAGCTGGCCGAGACTTACGACCAGGCGATGGCCGCCAATCCGGCGATGCAGAATCCCCCGGTCCTCGCCGGTTCGGGGAGCCTGCCGGTGGCGAGTAATCAACTGCTCATCGCGAGTGTCACCGATTCGCTCACGGGTGGTTCGTCAACTCTCGCGAGCTCCTGGGCGCAGGGACTGTACAACACGGCCACCGCCGGCACATTCGTGCTGACACTGAACCAGGTCAGTGGCACAGTCACTACGGCAAGTCTCGACTGGGACGCCACGGCGGACGACATCGTGTCGGCCATTCAAGCCGCAGTGGGAAGCCAGGTCGCGGTCACTGTCACTGGCTTGGGGACCCTCAATTCTCCCTGGATCATCACCCCCCCCGGCGGGGCGACAGAGGCATTGATCGCCGAGGTCACCGATTCCCTCACCGGCGGCCCATCCACGCTGACCTCCCTGTCGCAGAGCTTGTCAAACTCAGCAACGGCGGGGACGTTCGTGCTGTCGCTGACCGCCAATGGGCAGACCCTGGTCACCGCGGCACTGCCTTACAACGCGACCGCCGACGAGATTGCGAGCGCGATCCAGGCGATCTCGGGAGTAGTCTGCACGGTGACCGGGGCGGGGACCGCGGCCGATCCCTGGATTATCACCCCCACGTATGGGCAGAGCATCACCACGATCCAGCCCGGGGTTGGGTTTGTGTACTCGGTGAATCCCGGGCTGGCGGATGGGACCGCCGTGGTCTACCAGGCTGTCGCTGGCAAGCCCATCGAGGGGTTGGTGGATGGGGAGACGTACTACGTCTTCAACCAGGTCAATTCATTTTTTCAATCGAATTTCCCCCAATACGTGCTGGCACTCAGCACAACGCAGGCGAGTCCGACACTGGTCTCATTCAATCTGCAGCAGTCGTTCACCGACAGCCAGGGAAATTCGTACACCGTCGCGGGCTTCGATGGTGTCAATGACTATGTCTCGGTGCTGCTGCCGGCCAGCACCGCCACCAGCGTGAGTGTGAACCAGGGCAACCTCTCGGGAGGGGCGGCCACGCTCACCAGCCTGGGGGCGGGGGTGGCGCAGCTCTGGAATATGGCGACGGGCGGGACATTCACATTGTCCGCCACCCCCTCGACCGGCGGGGCGATGCTCACGACCGCCGCGCTCAGCTACAACGCCTCTGCCGCCGAAGTGGCCACCGCGCTCAATGCCCTCACCGGGCTGAGTGTGACGGTGACTGGCAGCGGGGTGGCGTCGGCTCCCTGGCAGATCACTGGCACCGGGTTCAGCGCGCTCATCCCGAATGACGCCGCGCTGACGGGAGGCTCGTCGGTGATCGACGTCGTGACCGCGCTGGAGTTGTGGAACTCGGCACAGACGGGCACGTTCACGATTTCCGTCACCCCAGTCTTCGGGGGGGCCGCCCAGACCACCTCCCCCCTCGACTACAACGCCACCGCCGCGCAGGTGCAGGCGGCACTCAATGCCCTGGCTGGGGTCAACGTCACGGTGACCGGAACCGGCGTCTCGACCGCACCCTGGCTGGTCGTGGGAACGGGCCTGGCGGGCATCACGACCGACGATTCGCAACTGGCGAGCGGGCCGGCCTCCGCCTGGTCGGCCACCACTTCGGTCGGTGTGCTGAATCTTTGGAACGGTGCCAATGCGGGCAGTTTCACGATCTCGATCGACCTGCTCGGGGGGCAGACCGCGACCAGTTCGGCCCTCGCCTATGACGCGACGGCAGCACAGGTCGAGGCGGTGCTGAACGCCTTGGCCGGAGTTTCTGTGGTGGTCACGGGATCCGGGACGAAGTCGGACCCCTGGGTCATCCTGGGAACGGGCCTGACGGGGATCAGCACGAATGACACGCTCTTCTCGTTCACCGGATCAATTCCCTATCCGGTTTCCAGCACGCTGGAATATGGCTCGACCCCGGCGACGCAGATCTGGACCAACGCCTCGCGTGGCGTGTTCACCATCTCGCTCCCCTCCAGTTCGGGCCAGGCGCAGACCACCAGCCAGATTTCGTCCGGGGCCTCGGCACAGGAGGTTTATTCAGCGCTCAATTCCCTTATCGGGGTTGAGGTCGTGGCCGTGATGGGAACTGGCTCCCCTTCCAACCCCTGGACCATCGTGGGGAGTGGCCTGACGGGGCTGACGCTCGATTCGAGTGACTTGAGCCTGGGCGTAACCAGTTGGTTCAACGAGACCGCCGCCGGGGTGCTCGACCTCTGGAACGATGCCGCAGGGGGCACCTTCATACTCACGCTCACTCCTCCCGGGGGCACCACGCAGACCACCGCCCCCCTGGCCTGGAACGCCTCCGCCGCTGAGGTGGCCGCTGCGCTCAATGCCCTGACGGGCGTGAGCGTGTCAGTGACCGGATCGGGAACCGCCAGCGCTCCCTGGCAGCTGTTCGGCACTGGGCTGGCGGGGTTGTCGACCGATGACACGAACCTGACGCCGGCGGCGGGGGCGACCACCGCGAGTTCGCAGAACGCCGACAATTCAATCCCCGCCCGCAGCCTGTGGAACACGGCGGGAGCCGGGACCTTCACCCTGTCGGTCGTCTCGAGCGCGGGTCAAACCTCGACCACCGCGGCCCTGGCGTGGAACGCGACTCCCGACGCGCTTGCCGCGGCGCTCAATACGCTGCCGGGGGTGAATGTCTGGGCCGTGGTCGGGACCGGTGTGGTGTCGGACCCATGGACCATCCTGGGGAGCGGCATCGACAATCTGACGGCGAACTCGGCCCAACTGCAGGCGGGTGCCACTTCATGGGCGACACTGGCGCTGGCGACGCAGACCCTCTCGACCACCGCGACCTCGGGGACGTTCACGCTCAGCCTGGATGTGGAGGGCCAGGCACTCACGACCCCCGCCATTCCCTGGAACGCCACCGCGGCCCAGGTGGCCGCCGCGATCAACAGCCTGGGGGGTGTGGCGGGGTGGGTCACGGGAGAGGGAACCTCCACGAACCCCTGGCAGTTGCAGGTGAATTCGGTGCCGCTGCAGACAGGCAGCGCGCTGACCTTCAACGATTCGTGGGGACAGGCCAACTATGGCCTGCTCAATGGAACCACCTGTTACGCCGTGCTGCAGCCGATGGTGGGAAACCCGGGGACAGTTGTGCTCGGCCTGGCCACAACCAGCGCGAATGCCTCGGCTTCCCCTCCCAGCCTGATCGCGCTGCAAACGATCCAGGCCCTGGGAAATGTCAGCCAGGACCTGTTGTCGGGAACCGCCCAGACCATCACGCCCGTCATGCAGGCCACGGGTATCCAGGTCAGCGCGAGCCTGAAGTCGGAGGAGGATAGTTCTGGTGAGGGAGATTATGGGGCCACCCTGCCGAAGGAATCGTTGCTGACCAATGGCAACCTGCTGGTGGGCTTGCTGGCCAACAAGTACATCGTCGAGAAGTACAAGCTGCCGACGGGGAAGATCCACCGGCCCTCCGCCGAGCAGGAAGCGGCTGGCGACATGGGGAACATGTATACCGCCGCGGCGAACGTCACCCGGATTCACAACACCGTCCAGGCGATTGTGGGGCCTGCGGCGGTCCTCTCGACCGCGGGGACGGTCATGGTCTCAAGCCAGATCACCGACAAGCTGAAGGCCAAGGACATTTCGGGAGTCACCGTCGGCAAGAAGAACAACCTGGGCGTGGCGGTGGCCTTCGAATCGGTCGTGGTCGACAACAGCAGCGAGGCCTACATCGCCTCCGGGGCCCAGGTGACCGGTGGCGAGGGGGTGAGTGTGAATTCGATTGTCACCTATCCCAAGCCGAGCGTGAGCGACTATCTCGACATGCTCAAGTTCGAGATGCCGATGAACCTCTGGGGAGGGGCCGGGGCCGACCCGCGGCACCTGTCCACCGCCGCGCTCCGGAATTCACTCAGCACATCGCTGTGCTTCGTCGACTACAACACGCGGTCGTGGGCGCAGATCGCGGCGGGAGCGCAGATCGTCACCAGCGACCCGAACCAGGCCGGCGGCACGGTGACCACGCGGCCCGTCTCGGTGACCGCCAACACCGTTTTCAACCAGGTCGGGTTGAATTCCCTGATGATCAAGCACACCACCGGGCTGTATAACCAATGGCCCTTCAACCAGGTCAAGAAATTGCAGCACCTCGCCAGCAAGGGGAACTACCTGCTGGCCTTCCCGGGCGGGACCAACGCGGTCGGGGGCTCGCTCAGCGACATCACCATCGACACGGAAACGGTGGCCCTCGTGGGGGGCGTCGACCCCGCAAATGACCCGGTCACCCAGCCGACCTCGATCGAATTCGGCGTTGGCGGGCTGAATGTCTCTGCCGACACCACTTTGCTGTTCGTGCAGTTCATGGAGGCGGGCGGGAGCGCCACCAGTTTCGGAATCATGGGAACGGTGGGCATCCTCGATATTCCGCAGCAGGTGACCCGCGCGGCGATCGAGCCGGTCCAACCCAGCGTCGCCACCTCGGAACCCGTCCTTGTCGTGCAGGCCAATTCCGGAACCACGGGCAACGTGACGGTCTCGGCCAACGACGACACCCAGCTGATCCTGATCGCGGGGGACTATCTCAGTTCCGGCAACATCGGGGTGGGCACCAGTGTCGCCATGACCAATGTGAACCGCACGGTCACAGCGCAGTTGGGAACGGCCGCGGGTGGGCCGCCGCTGGTCTCGAGTTTCTCGGGAATTGGCGACGTGAAGATTGCCGCGAACGCTGACGGGTTTGTGCTGCCGATCGCCCTCGCGGGGGTCGCGCCCGCCGGCGGGGCCGGTGGGGCACACGGCAATGCCCACGGGGTCGCGGACCACAACCCACCAGCCGCCGGGGCCGCGAGTGACGCGGGGCCGAGCGCGTTCGGCCTGGGGTTTTCGGGAGATGCGGCGGTCGCCCAGGTCAACGACACGGTGCAGGCGTTCGTCAACGACTCGGGAACGCTGACCGGCAACGGCGGGACTCTGAGCATCACCAGCACCGATCAGACAGCGATCGCGGCCTCGACTGGAGCGTGGAGCAGTCAGTACGGCAATCGCGAAGGGCTTTCGACCGGCCTGGCCGGGTCGGTCTCGCTCACTTTTGTGAATGCCAACCTGGAGGCCTTCATCAACGGGCCGACCGTCGACAACCTGGCGCTGCAGGTACTGGCCACGAACAGCATGGTGGTGGGAGCGCTCGCGGCGGGGGGAAGCGGCAGCAGCCTTCCCAACACCTTCTCGGTCGCCGGTTCGGTCGCCTACAACGATGTCCGTTTCAGCACCCGGGCGTACCTCGACAACGTCACGGCAACGAACCTGGCCGCTGTCGAGGTCCAGGCGAGCAATCAGGCCCGCGTTTGGGCGGCAGCGGGAAGTATCAATGTGGTGGTTGGCAAGATCACCAACGCAGAGGAACAGACCCGGATTGGCATTGGCATGGCGTCGGCCTGGAACGGCGTCAATAACACCACCACCGCGACCATCTCGAACTCTTCGCTCTCCCAGGCATCGGGGGGAGTGGAGCTCGTGGCCGAGGACAACTCCCGCAGCTACGCGTTCGCCGCCGGTGTTGCCGCCACCGAGGGGGGCGTGGCGCTCGGAGGACAGTTCACCAATACCGTTGCCAGCTATGCGGTGACCGCCGAAGTTTCCAACAGCACCATCACCAGCACCGCGACCGGCAGCCAGGCCGGTCTGACGGTCGCCGCCACAATGAGCCCCGTGGCGATCTCCGGCGCGGGCAACCTGATGTACGACTACGTTGTGGAGGGGACCGTCTATGTCTCCGCCGGGGCGGCGGTGACCACCCTCACCGTCAACGGGTCGGCCACTGCGCAGATCACCGGCTCGACCGTCAACCTGGCCAATGGCGGCGTGAACGTGGTGACCATTTCGGGCCCCCCACCGGAAGACCCGGACCAGGCCACCGCCCTGGAGAACCTGAACCTGCCCCTGTCCTCGTCCAGCAACAACTTCTACTCGTTCGCGGTCGGGGCGGACATCAGCAATGCGATCGCCACCGGTGAATTC
>JBIKUY010000422.1:0-6180 GCA_044347355.1 Prochlorococcaceae cyanobacterium
CGACTCAAGACAACTCTCCGTGAGCAGCCGGGGACGCGCGAGGAGCGGTTGAAGCTGGTGAGCCGATTGCAGGGCTTGGCCGATGCGTTTCAGACGAACGGGCGGGCATGGGGTGTCTCGCGGGAGATGGAGGAGCGGGACGGGGCGTCGGCGGAGTCGGCAACGGCGGCAGCGGCGGGACACGAGGCGGCGCGGGCGGGGGAGTACGCCGCCCGGCAGCGGCTGGTCGAGATGGCGCTGGACGCTGGGGATCTCGATCAGGCGGAACTCCAGGTTGGCGAGCAGCGGCGGCTGGAAGTGCCTTCCCGGGTTGGTGAGGTGGCCTTGTCGGAACGGAATTCGAGAGTCGTCGCGCAGCGTCGGCGCCGGCGCCGGGCACTGACGGGGCTGGCGATCGGCTCGACGATAGCAGCCCTGCTCCTGGGGCCGCTGTGGATCTGGCAACGACGAGCCGCCGAACTGGCGGAGACGCGGCAAAAGGCGTCGGAGACCGAGGCGCGACTGGCGGTGACGCGTCAAGAGGCGTCGGAGACCGAGGCGCGGGAAGAGCGACTGCGGGCGGAGTTGGCCGAGCAGAAGCAGGCCCAGCAGCAGGAGTTGCGTGACTTGGCCGAGGCGCAGCGCGTGCAGTCGATCGCGACATTGGCCCGCGATGCCCGACTCGATGGCGTGGCCACACTCGCCGAACTGCAGGCGTTGCCCCTGTTGAGAGGCGAGCCGCGCGAGGCAAGCTTGCTGCGAGTGCAGGGGGCGACGTCGCGAACTCTGGCGATGGTCGAGCAGTCGCCCCGGCGCGGCATGGCGTCGCGCGTCGCGTTTGTCGGCGGGGGAGGGCAGTTCCTGTCGGCGGACCATGTGAACGCCAGTGTGCGGATCTGGAGTCGGTCCACAGCGACCGAGGTAGCGACACTGGAGGGGCATCGAATCCTGAATATGAGGGAACGCAAAGGCGCTTTTTCCAGCGTGGGTGGCCTGGCGGTCATTGGGCCGCAGGGGCAGTTTGCGATCACCTGTGGCATTGATGGGCGGGTCATCCGCTGGGATTTAGGTGCCCAGTTGCCCATTCGCAGTGAGACACCCTTGAGAGACCGCCAGGCCGGCTGGACAGCGCTCGGGGCGGTGAATGGGCAGTTGCCTGCTGAGGCCAGTCACATCGTGGTTGGCAACCAGGCCGGGGATCTGGTGTGGCTCGATCCCGAGACCCTGGAAGAGCGGCACCGGGTCATTGCAGCGCACAAGGGGGCGATTCGGGCCATCGCCCTGGGACCTGGAGGGCGGGTTGCCACCGGGGGCGAGGAGGGGGCGGTGCTGTTGTGGACTCGGCGCGACGGCGACTGGCCCGAGCAGGGGGAGGTCTTGCGGCCGACGGGAGGCGGGATTGTTCGCTGCCTGGCGTTTGCCGCGGACGGAGCGCAGCTGCTGGTGGGCGGAGCGTTTCCCAACATCGAGTTCTGGTCACTGCCCGAGCGGCGGCTGGTGCGCGAAGCCGCGGGCCATGCTGAAAACGGGGGCCAACAGATTGCGCTGTGTGCCATTCCCCTGGCCGATCGCGGATTCCTCACGGGCGGAACCGATGGGCGGGTCATTGAATGGAACGCCGCGGATGGGGCGCGTCGGCGCGAGTTTTCGTTCCAGACGACAGTGGCTGGCACCCCCGCTCTTGTGCGTGACATGGCCCTCGATCCGGCGGAGAGGAGTCTGCTGGTGAGCCTGGCGGATGGCACCCTGGAGGAGGTCGAATTCCTCACGGGAAAACCATGGGTTCGAGGGGCAGGGCCCAACTATCGTTTCAACACCAACCTGATCGAAGCCGATCTGCAGGTGGGGCTCTCCGCCGATGGAGGGACAATTGTCTTGGGGAGTGATCAGCCAGAAGGGGCCCTGGCGCTCTGGCAGACCAGTGATCTCCTTGCTTGCCGATATGTCACCGGGTTGGACGAGCTGCGTGATGCGGACGGCGACTTTGAAGCCCCCACGGCTCTGGCCCTGTCTCCCAAGGCCGACTTGATCGCCCTGGGAACGGCTGCGGGTGAGGTGGTGGTCCGCACGTCGCAAGGGGAGTTGGTGTGGCGCGAACGACTGTTCCAGGACAGTGGTTGGGACCGCATGACCCTGCCCCCGATTGTCGCCCTGCGGTTCAGCCCGGCAGGCGCTCAATTGGTGGCCCTGTTGAAAGATGGGCGGCTGGTTGCGTGGCAAGTACAGGAGGGCCGACAGCAGTGGTCGCAGGCGATGGCGACTGAGGCGCGGTTGCTGCAGCATATTTCCGAGGACTTGCTGGTGACCGCAGGGGTATCTGGCCGCATTCGGGTCTGGAATACTGCGGCAGGCGAACTGGTCCGCGAGTGGGGAACGCCAGGCGACGCGGTGACGGCGCTGCTGGTCAGTCGCGACCAGGAGGAACTGGTGACGGGGAACGACCAGGGACTGATCTCCACCTGGGAGGTCGCCTCGGGAGCGCTGCGTAAGCAATTCGCCATGCCGGGTGTGACGCGGCGTTTTGCGCCGTATTCAAGCGAAGTCCGGCAGCCTCCCGAGAGAAGCGAGCGGCCCCGGCGGGTCTTGGGGATGGCCCAGTGGGGCAAGCCCACGGAGCTGTCCGTGTTGCTGGGCGACGGTTCACTCACGCTCGTTGATATCGACGCGCAGGTTGTCTTGGCCCGAACGCTGGTCCACGAAGGAGTGGCCTACAAGTTTGGGGACAGGCTCAATTGGAGCTGCGAGGTCTTCCTGGACTCACTGGGCAGACTGTGCACGGTCTCTTCCGATCGCACGATTCGGCGCTGGCAGTTGGGGCATGTCCGGCCGGGGACCCGGCTGGTGCAGCTCGAACAGAAAGAGGGGCTGATGCAACTGGAGGCTTCCCAACAACACGGCTGGAGTGGGCTGGTTGATGGCCAGAAGCTGGTCTGCCAGCCGGGGAATCTGGCTCAACCTGCGTGGGAACAGACGCGCAGCCTGGAGGGGGACCGGTTCCTGGGGTTCACCCAGTTCCCCGATGGGCGGATTGCCGCAGGACGGCGCAGGGGGCCGGCACTGGTCTGGAATCCTGGCGATGGCAGTGTGCAGGAGTGTCCGGCGAAGCGGCTGGAGGGGTTTGACGCGCTTGCCGCGGCATCGCCCCGGGACAACCTGGTGGCCACGATGATCAGCCCCACAGCGGTGGTCCTCTGGAAGCTGGAGGGGGACCAGACGGGACCACCGGCCGGGTTGCCCGATGCGGATTTGAAACGAGTTCTGGTGCAGTTCAATCCGGCGACGGATCGGACAATTCGAGTTCTGCAATTTTCGCCAACGGGGGACCAGTTGCTGGCTGTGACGGAGTTGGGCGAACTGGTGACGTGGAAGGTGGAGGGGGTGAACCTGGCCCTGGAGGGCTATGGGCACAAGATGCCCGACGTGAAGGAGACCCGCTATTCGCCGGATGGTCGGCGCGTGTTCCAGGTGGGGGCCATGGGGGTGATGGTTTGGGACCCTCGCAATCTGGAGCAGCCGGTCGCGACGTTCAACTGGCACGAGCCAGCGCTGTTCGAGGGGATTGGTTTGACTCGCCATGTGCATTCCGTAGCCTGGTCGAGCGATGGGGAATGGCTGGCGACGACGGGGCAGGATGGGACGGTGCGCCTGGGGCGATACGACACGGAGGCCGACAAGCCAACCTTGGTGGCCACGCTGGGATTGAATGACCTGGCGGTCGCGGCGTCGGCTGACAACAGCGGGGCCACGCTGGCAGAACAACTCCGGAGGCTGTCGCAGGTGACGTTCTTCGTGCGTTTCAGTGCCGACGACAAACAA
Organism: Prochlorococcaceae cyanobacterium; assembly: GCA_044347355.1. Taxonomy (GTDB): domain Bacteria; phylum Cyanobacteriota; class Cyanobacteriia; order PCC-6307; family Cyanobiaceae; genus NIES-981. The sequence goes on from JBIKUY010000422.1 coordinate 3,796, forward strand.
CTGGTGCTGGTCTCGGAGGAGAGGAGCGTGGGGCTGGTGGACCTGGAGGCGGTGTTGGCGTGGGGGCGGGGGGATGAGCCGAGGATCTGGGAGGAACTGGGAGCTGCGACCGGCATGCGAATGTGGCCCGACCAGACCATCCAGATTCTGGACCGGAATCGCCTGAGATAAGGCGCCAGATGGGGTCCAAAGGGAAAGGCGACGGGCTTCGAGGGATTCCTCGGAGCCCGTTTGCGTTGGGGGGGGGAAAGGTTGAGGGAGGGGAAACGACGGACGGGGAGGGGGGGCGCCTGGATTGGAAAAGTGGCACGGGGGCAGTTTTGGATGCGCGGGACGAGGTGCGGGATCGCGGGTCGAGTGATCGGGAGTTTAATGGAGGCGACTGGTCCATTTGTCCATGTGTTTCAGGCAGTCAAGCTGGTGAGGGAGGGGGTGCAGGTGCGGATGGAGCCGCTGGGCCGAAGTCGCGGGCTCCACTTTTTTGAGAAAAACAAGATTGCAGGCTTTTTTGTGCCACGGATTCTGGCGTGTTGAGCCTTTATGTCTGTTGGGCGGTCCGAGTCGGCGCGAATAGCGAACCTCGACCCGCGCCGACACCAACTGGCAAACGGGGCTCTTTCACGGAGAAAACGCCATGCTTCGAGACAGTTTCGAGAGGTTCGGCCGGGGTTGGGTGGAGAATGTGGTGCGGTCGATGCGAGGGCGACTGGGGCGACGTCGACGCCCAGGGCGATATGCTCTCCCATTTGTGCTTGAGGCAAGGTGTTTGATCTCGGGAACAGCCGGGGCGGCGTCGGATGGTGATGAGGCGACGGTCCCTGAGCGGTATCAGGCAGGAGGGCAGTCCTACTCACTTGTCCCGCGGACGGGAGAATGGGCGATTTCGGTCGACACCGGGACCGTCGACGAGTTCTTCAGGGCGAATCCGCAGTTCTCTGACTGGAAGGAAGTTCGCACACTCGATTCGAAAACTGCGATCGTCAGTCCCGCCAGTGGGCGGGGCACCACGTCGGAGTGGGACGGCGATCTCGAGAATCTTGCGTGGTCCTCGCCCGTGTACGGGACCGCGGCAGGAGGATGGCTGGTCCCCACAAATGAGGCCGTGGTGTCACTGCGGCCTGGTGAAGACCCGGCCGGGTTCTTCGCCGACGCAGCGCGTTTCAGTGGCTATCGAGCGCTTGCGGGGAGTGGTGAAGAATTCATCGCCACGGTCGCCGACGGAGCGGGTGCAGCATGCCTGCAACTGGCCAATGAATTGGCGAGCGACCCGCGCGTGAAGTGGGCCGCCCCCAACTTTTTCCAGGACATTCTCCCGAGTTCCCTCGCGAACGACCCAGAGGTTTATCGACAGTGGCACTTGGAGAACGAAGGAATTGCTGGGGGGCAGGTGGATGCCGACGTCGATGCCGAGGCCGCCTGGCTGCAGTCACAGGGCAACCGCTCGATCATCATCTCGGTGGTGGATGACGGCATGGAACTCTCGCATCCCGATCTGGCCCCCAACCTGTTTTCGAACCCTGGAGAGATCGCGGGGAACGGGATCGATGACGACAACAATGGCTATATCGATGATCTTTGCGGGTGGGACTACACCACGAACGGCACGCTGGGCGACAACAATCCAGAGGCCGATTCACCCGAGGACAGACATGCGACAAGTGTGGCGGGAATCGCCGTGGGGCGCGGGAACAACGGCGTGGGGATCTCTGGAATCGCTCCCCATGCGAGTGGCTTGCCTGTGCGGATCTTCGGCGCGAATGACAAGGCGACAACCTCGGCCAATATTGCCTCTGCCATATATTACGCGGCGGGGCGAACCCGCGACGGTCAGCGGCAATGGGCCAATGTGCCGATCATGAACATTAGCTGGGGAGGGGGCAGCCCCGACGCCGCCATCACCGCCGCTTTCACCTGGGCCAGTCAGAGTGCCCGGGGCGGGCTGGGGACGGCGGTATTTATCGCCGCGGGTAACAAAGAGGCAGAGGCCCTCAGTTATCCCGCCAGCCTGGCCAAGTCGCTGCCGGGAGTGATCGCGGTCGGGGCCTCGACGAACCTGGACGCCCGTGCCAGCTACAGCAATTATGGGACCGGATTGAGCCTGGTGGCGCCGAGTAGCGGAGGTACCGCTGGAGTCGTGACGACCGATCGGCTTGGATCCGAGGGCTCCAACTGGTCCGGAGCGCAGTTGGGGGTCGGTTCGAATGACTACACCGACAGCTTCAGCGGGACATCCGCAGCGACCCCGCTTGCGGCAGGGATTGGTGCGCTGGTGTTGAGCCGGGCCGAGGATTTGGGCGTGTCCCTCACCTCCGCCGACGTGCGGGGGTTGCTGATGAACACCACGGACCTGGTTGGACCGGCGGCCGCAGTCTACGACGACCGGAC
>JBIKUY010000112.1:0-6161 GCA_044347355.1 Prochlorococcaceae cyanobacterium
TGCTGAGTCGTCACCGCGCCAGCGGGGCGGCCGTGACCCTGCTGACCGCTCGGCTGGCCGACCCGACCGGCTATGGCCGCGTGATGGCCGACGCCGACGGCGCCGTGAGTGCCATCGTCGAGCATCGCGATTGCAGCGACGACCAGCGCCGCGTTGATCTGATCAACGCCGGCATCTACTGCTTCAACTGGGCCAAGCTGGCGGCCGTGCTGCCCCGGCTCAGCAGCGACAACGACCAGGGCGAGCTGTATCTGACCGACACCGTGGCGATGCTGAGCCCGGCCATGCATGTGGAGGTGGCCGATGCCGATGAGATCAACGGCATCAACGACCGCCTGCAGCTGGCCCAGTGCGAGGGGGTGCTGCAGCAGCGCCTGCGGGAGCACTGGATGCGCGAGGGGGTGACCTTCACCGACCCGGCCAGCTGCACCCTCAGCGACGGCACCCGCTTCGGCCGCGACGTGGTGGTGGAACCCCAGTGCCACTTCCGCGGCGCCGTGAGCATCGGCGAGGACTGCCGCATCGGTCCGGGCTGCCTCATCCAGGACGCCACGATCGGCGAGCGGGTGGAGATCGTGCAGTCGGTGGTGCGAGAGGCCACGGTGGCCGCCGACTGCGCCATCGGCCCCTTCGCCCACCTGCGCCCCGGAGCTGAACTCGCGGAGGGCTGCCGGGTGGGCAACTTCGTGGAGGTGAAGAAGAGCAGCTTGGCGTCGGGCTGCAAGGTGAACCACCTCAGCTACATCGGCGACGCCGACCTGGGCGAGAACGTGAACGTGGGCGCCGGCACGATCACCGCCAACTACGACGGCGTGAACAAGCACCGCACCGTGATCGGCGCCGGCAGCAAAACCGGCGCCAACTCGGTTCTGGTGGCGCCGATCACCCTGGGGGCCAACGTGACCGTGGGGGCCGGCTCCACCCTCACCAAGGACGTGCCCAGCGGCTCCCTCGCCCTCGGCCGCGCCCGCCAACTGGTGCGTGAGGACTGGCGCGGGCCGGCCTAGGCGGGCGGTTCAGCCACGGGCAGGCCCAGCTCCCGCTGCCAATCGGCCAGGGGACGGTGCCAGCCGTCCTCGAGACGGCGGGCGATCAGGCAGGGGGAGCGCAGACCCAGCTCGAACCCGCGCGCCAGGGCCGTGAGCAGGGGCTCCAGGGGCTCGTCATCCTGGAGGGTCTTGAGCATGCCCCCAAAGATCAGCATCACCGCCAGGGCCGAGCGGTTCTGGGCCAGATTGAAGGCCTGCAGCCCCAACTCGCCGGGGCCGTCAGTGCCGAAGCCCGTGAGCACGTGCACGATGTCGTGGGTCTCGCGCAGCCGATGCACGACGTATTGCTCAGGTGAGCTGATCGGTGTGGGATCAATCAGGCTCTCGGGGCTGAGCCCCTGGCTGCGTAGCTGATGGGCGTAGACATGCCCCAAGCTGCCTGGGGGCAGCTGTTCAAGGGCCTCCAGGTCGATCGGAGCCGGCCGCCAGTTGTCGCGCACCAGTTCAGCCATGGCCGGATCCGCCAACAGGTGGCGGAACATCTGGGTGGACAGGGGGCTGTGCTGCAGGCTGCGCGCTACCGCAAACACGCTGTCGAGGGAGCCGGGATTCTTGAGGAATTCAGCCAGCCCGGCCACCATTCGCAGGGATTGCAGGCGTTCCTTGAGGTTGATCTGCATGGGCGCTCCGCGTTGGCTAAAGCTTGAACGCTTTCAGCAGCGGTAACAACCGCTCCAGGGCCACGCCGCGGCTGGCCTTGAGCAACAGCACGTCGCCCGGCGCCAGCCACTCCGCCAGCGGAGCGGCAGCCTGCTCGGGGGTCTCCACCACCGCCAGCCGGGGCAGGCCGGTGGCGGCCTCGGCCATCACGGCGGCCTCCGGGCCTGCCGCCACCACCACCAGGCCATCGAGCCCCCGCTCCCGGGCCCGCTCGGCCACCTGCCGGTGCAACGCCTCGCTCTGCTCGCCCAGCTCGAGCATTGTGCCCAGCACGGCAAAGCGCCGACCGTCCTGGCTAGCCAACAGGTCGAGGGCCGCCAGCACCGCCTCCGGCGAGGCGTTGTAGGTCTCGTCCAGCACCGTGAGATCGCCGAGCTGCAGGCGCCGGTTCCGGCCATCGGACACGGCCACCTCCAGCGCCTGCAGCGCTGTGAGCGGCACCCCCAGCTCCTGCGCCACGGCAGCGGCGAGCAGCAGATTGCGGGCGTTGTGCCGGCCATCGAGGGGCAGCCGCAGCCGCTCACCCGCCAGCTCCAGGCAGCCCGCCTCGCCGTCGAAGCAGCCCACCAGATCGGCCTCCGCCTGGCCCGGTTCGTCGTGGAGGGCAATCCGGCAGATCCGCCCCTGCCACACCGCGGCCACGGCAGCCTCCAGCAGGGGATCGCCAGCCGGGATCACCAACAAGCCATCCGATTTGAGGCAGCTGGTGATCTCGCACTTGGCGCGGGCGATCGCCTCCCGGCTGCCGAGCCGGCCGATGTGGGCCGTGCCGATGTTGGTAATCACCGCCACATCGGGCTCGGCGCACACACTCAGCCGATCGATCTCGCCCAGGCCGCGCATGCCCATCTCGATCACCAGGGCGCGGTGCTCAGGCGTGCCCTTGAGCAGGGTGAGCGGCACGCCCACATCGTTGTTCTCATTGCCGCTGGAGGCCTGCACCGGGCCCAGGGCCGCCAATGCCGCCCGGATGAGTTCGCGGGTGCTGGTCTTGCCCGCCGAGCCGGTCACCGCCACCACCGGCACCGCCAACAGTCGCCGCCACTGCCGCGCCAGCTGCTGGTAGGCCAGCAGGGTGTCGTCCACCTGCCAGATGGCGCAGCCGCTGGCGCCTGCCTGGTGCGTCAAGCTCTCCAGGGCGGCGGGCTCCAGTCGCCCTGGCTGCAGCACCACCGCCCGGCAGCCAGCCTCCACGGCATCGGCCAGAAAGCGGTGGCCATCGAAACGCTCGCCCACCAGCGGCACAAACAAACCGCCCGGCGCCAGCGAGCGGCTGTCGGTGCTGATCGCGCTCAGCAGCGGCGAGGGGCTCTCCGAGGCATCACCCACCAGGGGCGGACCCCACAACTGCTGCAGGCAGGCGAGATCAAGGGGCATGCGCGGGCACGGGCTGATCGAGCAGGATCATGCCTGAGCCCACCCTGGCGCTGCGCCCCAGGGGTCGCCCCTGGGGATCCAGCAACCAGAAGCGCCCGTGGCCCAGGTCGTCAGCCCGCCGCTGCCACTGCTCTGCCAGCCGCTGGCGTTCGGCCGATGGCAGCAGCTGCCATCCGGGCTGGTCCAGTACCAGCTCGAGGGCCCCATAGGGCTCGCGCACCCGCGCCGCCAGCAGGAGCTCGGCCCGCTCCTCGCCGGTAAAAGCCTGCAACAGGGGATCGGGCTGGTCAGCGACCGCATCCTGCAGGGGGGCCTGCTCAGCAGGGGTTTCTTCAGCAGTCGCCTCAGCCACGTCGGGTTCGGCGGACAGCTGTTGGCTCGCGAGGGGCTGGGGATCGAGCGCAGGCGGTGTTAACGCAGCGGGAACTGCAGAGGATCTCTCAGCGGCGGACCGCGGTGCTGAGCGGCCCAAGGCCTGCAGCCCCCACCCTCCCGACAGCAGCAGGGCCAGCACGGCCGCCAGGAGGAGAGGCCAGAACCAGCCGGCCAGGGCCTGGGGCCAGAACGCCGGCCGGGGCAGCTCACCCTGACGATTGCGGCGCCACTGGCGCCAGAACCCCAGCCGCACCGTGGCGAGCACGGCCAACAGATCGCTGCTCAGCAGCCCCCAGGGGTTCACATAGGGGGCGGGTAGATCCTCCCGGGCTGGCCGATCCCGGTGCTGGTCTGCGTCAGCCACGGGCAGAGGCAGGGATCAGCGCCGCTTGAGCAGAGCAGCCAGGCCGCGGCGGCTGGGATCGGCATCCTGCCCCTGGGAGAACTGCTCCACCGCCGCCGCTTCCGGGGTGGGTTCTTTCACGCCGCAAACATCGCGGTACATGGCGTCGTACTCCAGCGCTGATCGCTCCCAGCTGAAGTCCACCGCCATCGCCCGCCGCTGCAACTGGGCCCAGGCGATCGGGTTGCGGTAGGCCTCCCAAGAACGCACGATCGCCGTGTAGAAGTCGATCGGCTCGTAGCGGTCGAAGCCATAGCCGGTGCCGCGCTCGGCAGCGGGATCGTTGGGGGGCACGGTGTCCACTAGGCCGCCCACCATGCGCGCCACGGGAATCGAGCCATAGCGCATCGCCAGCATCTGGCTGATGCCGCAGGGTTCGAACCGGCTGGGCATCAGGAACGCATCGCTGCCGCCATAGATCAGCCGGGAGAGGGCATCGTCGTAGGTGAGAAACACCGCAAAGCGACCTGGATGGCGGGAAGCCATCTGCCAGAGGCCGGCTTCGTAGGCCCTGTCGCCGGTGCCCAGCACCACGATCTGGCTGTCGGTGTAGGCGAGCACCCGGTCGGCCACCTGCAGCAGCAGATCCACCCCCTTCTGGTCCACCAGCCGGCTCACCATGCCCATCAGATAGCTGCGAGGGTTCGCCGTCAACCCGAAGCGCTCCTGCAGGGCCTGCTTGTTCCGGGCCCGCGGGCCCAGGTCCCCAGCTGAGAAACGGGCTGGCAGGGCCGCATCGGTGGCCGGGTTCCAATCGTCCACATCGATGCCATTCACAATCCCTCGCAACTTGCCGCTGATGAAATTGAGCAGGCCCTCCAGTTTCTCGCCGTACTCAGCCGTGCGGATCTCCTGGGCGTAGGTGGGCGACACCGCATTCACCCGGTCGGCGTAGAGGAGGGCCGCCGCCATCGTGTGATCGCCCTGCATGTACCAGGGGCACCAAGTGATGCGGTCGAGCTTCCAGCGCCAGGGCCCTTGATACCGGAGGTTGTGGATAGTGAACACCGTGCTCACCTCCGGGTCCTGGTGCATCCACACGGGCAACATGCCGGTGTGCCAGTCGTGGCAGTGCAGCACCTGGGGTTTCCAATGGTGCCAGCAGAACTCGGCGGTGGCGCTGGCAAAGAAGGTGAAGCGCCAGTCCTCGTCGTCGCCGCCGTAGATGCGCTCAGCGTCGAACACAGGGTGGCCCACCAGATAGAGGGGCAGGCCGGTGGTGGGATGGGTGGTTTCAAACACCGCAAAGTCGTTGCCCATCGTGTGGCCGCGCCACACCGGCTCCGCCGGAATCGACAACCGCGACCAGAGCCGGCCATAGCCCGGCAGAATCACCCGCACGTCATGGCCGAGCCGTGCCAGGGCAGGAGGCAGCGAACCCACCACATCGCCCATGCCACCCACCTTCACCAGGGGTGCACACTCAGCCGCGGCGAACAGGATGCGCATCTCCACCACTCACCAGGTGGGCGCAACTGTAAGGGTGTTCTCCACCCCCCTCCCCCAGCGATCAGGGCAGGACGGTAACGGGTGTACCCAGTTGCACCAGCTCGAACAGTTCCTGCACGTGCTCATCGAACAGCCGCACGCAGCCATGGGACACCGCCTGGCCAACACTGTCGCGGTTGGGGGTGCCGTGGAAGCCGGAACTCACGCAGCCCTCCACCACCAGGTGCTCGCGGCCATTGAAACCGGAGCGTCCGAGGCAGTCGCGGTGAAAACCGATCCAGCGGCTACCCAAGGGATTGGCAGGCCCCGGCGGCACCGTTTCGCCGGTGGCGGGGTGTTCCCAGCTGGGGTCTGCCACCCGCTCGATCACCGCAAAGCGGCCCACCGGCGTCTCCCAGCCGGGCCGGCCCACGGCCACCGGGAAGCGGCGCAGCTCCTGGCCGTTCTCCAGCACCGTGAGGTGGCGGTTGCGACGATCAAGCACCAGTTCCCGCTGGGCCGGCGTCTGCTCCTGCAGCACCGCCACCTGCTCAGGGGCAGGCTGAGCGGCGTGGAATGGGGCGCTCACACTGATGCCGCCGCCGAGAACGGCAGAGGCCGGCGGGGGAACTGATTCCTCGGTTGCACTGGGTGCGGCGAGAACCGAAGCCGCACTCAGCAGAGCCAAGGTGAGTCCACTGATCACGCCAGTGGTCAGCGCCGAAAGCATCGTGAAGGGAACCATCCGCCCAGCGCGGCAACACAGCACATCAACCTCTCAAGGTAGCCAGGGCTCGGCGGAGAAGTCGGGGGGACGCTTCTCCAGAAAGGCATTGCGCCCCTCCTGGCCCTCGGCCGTCCGGTAAAAG
>JBIKUY010000139.1:0-5600 GCA_044347355.1 Prochlorococcaceae cyanobacterium
CCACTGGATCAAGGCGGTGATCGAGGCCACCGCCCCCCACGTGTGCGCCTACAAGCCGAGCCTCGGGTTCTACCAGGCCCTGGGGCCCGTGGGGCTGGAGCTGCTGCTGGAGGTGCGCGACCTCGTACCGCGGGATCTGCCGCTGATCATCGACGCCAAGCACGGCGATCTCAACTCCTCCTCGGCCCTGGCCCAGTACCTGTTCAAGGAGCTGGCGGCCGATGCGGTCACCCTGTCGCCCCTGGCCGGCCAGGACATCGCCGCCCCGTTCCTGCTCTATTCCGGCAAGGCGGTGGTGATGACCTGCCACAGCTCCAACCAGGCGGCCCGGGTGATCCAGCACTACCCCAATGAGCAGGACCCCCTCTATTTGCGCATCGTGCGTGAAACCCAGCTCTGGGCCACCGCCGAGCAGCTGCTGCTGGAGGTGGGCACCAGCGACCCTGCGATCTTGGCCCGGGTGCGTCGGGAGGCGCCGGAGCGCTTCCTGATCCTGCGCAGCCTCTGGGGGGAGGAGGAGAGGTTGGAGGCCATGTTGCAGGCCGGCTTCACCGCCGCCGGTGATGGCCTGCTGCTGCCCCTGCCCCAGAACCTCCTGGTGGAGGACGACATCGCCGAGCGGGCGGCGGCCCTCAAGGAGCAGATCAGCACCAGCCGCCAGGCCTGGCTGAACCAGCAGGAGCAGGCCGGCAGCTGCGTGCTGTGGCAGGCCCCGGCCGACACCGATCCGATGGATCAGCTGATCCTCGATCTGTTCGACATCGGCTGCCTGCTGTTCGGCGAGTACGTGCAGGCCTCCGGGGCGGTGTTCAACTACTACGTGGACCTGCGCCAGATCATCTCCGACCCCAACCTCTTCCATCGGGTGCTGCAGGCCTATGCCGGCTGCATGGCGGAGCTGGCGTTCGACCGCATCGCCGGCATTCCCTACGGCTCCCTGCCCACTGCCACCGGCCTGTCGCTGCTGCTGCACAAGCCCCTGATCTACCCCCGCAAGGAGGTGAAGGCCCACGGCGCCCGGCGGCTGATCGAGGGCGACTTCGAGGAGGGCGACCTGGTGGTGGTGGTGGATGACATCCTGATCACCGGCGGCAGCGTGCTGGAGGGCATCGCCAAGCTGGAGAGTTCGGGCCTGCAGGTGCAGGACGTGGTGGTGTTCATCGACCACGGCGGTGACCACGACCGCCACGCCAGCGAGCGGCTGGCGGCGGCCGGGTATCGCTGCCATGCCGTGCTGGACATCGGCCGCATCACCCGCGTGCTTCACGCGGCCGGCCGGTTGAGCGATCACCAGGCCGCCACCCTCCTGCCCGGGATCACCCTCGTCTGAAGCCCGCGTCGGTTAGGACAGCTCCGACCAGAAAGCAGCCTGGGACTGTCCCACTGGTTCGGTCTGATTCGCCTGCCCATCCGCCGTGACCTCGTTCTCCGAGCCCTTTCTGCGCCGGCCGGTGCTCACCCTGGTGGTGACGCTGCTGGTGTTGTTGGTGGGCCTGGTGTGCCTACCCCGGCTGGATGTGGAAAACCTGCCGTCGATTGCCCCCGGCCGGGTGAGTGTGCGGGCCACCTACCCCGGCGCCAGCCCGGAGGTGGTGGAGCAGGGGGTCACGGCCCTGCTGGAGAAACAGCTCAATGGCTTGGAGCGGCTGGATCAGATCCGTTCGGTGAGTTCCGCCGGCAGCAGTGTGATCAATCTCACCTTCGCTGGCGGCGATCCAGAGATCAACCAGATCAACGCCCAGAACGAGGTGGCGGTGGTGCAGCGCCAGCTGCCGGCACCGGTGGCCCGCTTCGGGGTGCAGGTGCAGCGCAGCTCCGATGACCTGTTAATGGTGCTGAGCTTCAGTGCCGATCGCGCCGCCTACAGAGAAGGCTTCCTGAGCGGCTGGGTGGACCAAGTGGTCAAGGACCGGTTGCAGCGGGTGCCCGGGGTGGGCAATGTGTCGGTGACTGGTGGTAGCGGCCTGGCCTTCCGGCTGTGGCTTGATCCGGTGCGGCTGGAGGAGCGCAATCTCACCCTGGCAGACGTTCGCCAGGCCCTGCAGGCCCAGAACGTGTTAGCGGCCCTCGGCCAGCTGGGGGCCGCCCCCAGTCCGCCGGGCCAGGAGCTCACCCTGCCCCTGCGCATGGAGGGGCGGCTGCGCTCGCCGGCGGAGTTTGAAGAGCTGGTGGTGGCCAAGGCCCCCAATGGCGGGGTCACCCTGCTGCGGGATGTGGGCAGGGTGGAACTGGGCATCGAGAGCTACGACACGGTGGCTACCAACCTGCAGGGGGATGCGGTGGTGGCGGTGCAGGTGTTCCAGCGGGATGGCAGCAACGCGATCACGGTGAGCGAGGGGGTGAACCGAGCGCTGGCTGAGCTGGAGGAACGCTTCCCGCCCGGGGTTGACCTGCAGCTGATCGTGGATGAGGCCGACTTCGTGCGTGGCAGCATCAACGCCACCCTCAGCAGCCTGCGCGACGCGGTGCTGTTGGTGTTTCTCTCTCTCCTGCTGGGGCTGGGCAATCTGCGGCTCGCCCTGATCACCGCCGTAGCGGTGCCGGTGGCGCTGGTGGGGGCGCTGATCGTGCTGCTGCTCAGCGACCAGTCGATCAACACCCTCACCCTGTTCGGCATGGTGCTGGCCACAGGCCTGGTGGTGGACGACGCCATCGTGGTAAGCGAGGACATCGGCCGGCGGCTGGAGGGCGGCACGCCGCCGCTCCAGGCGGCTCGCGAGGCGATGGCCGAGCTGGGCAGTGCCGTGATCGCCACCTCCCTGGTGCTGGTGGCGGTGTTCGTGCCTGTTCTCGGACTCGAGGGCAGCGTGGGCCGCCTCTACGTGCCGATCGCCATCACCATCAGTGCCACGATCGTGTTCTCCACCTTCAATGCACTCACCTTCACGCCTGTAGCGGCCAGCCGTCTGCTGCGGCCCAGCCAATCCCAGCCGGCCTGGTTGCTGCGCTGGATCGATCCCCCCCGGCGCTGGCTGGAATCGCTGGAGGATCCATACAGCAGGTTGCTTGAGCGCACCCTCGCCTACCGCGGCCGGCTGCTGGCCCTGCTGCTGCTGGGCCTGTTGCTCACCGTGGTGGCCCTGCAACAGCGGCCCCGGGCCTTCATCCCCCAAGAGGACAACGGCCAGCTGCGCGGCGTGGTGATCCTGGCGGATGGGCTCGGGCTCCAACCCACCACCGCCGCCATGGAGCAGGTGCGCCAGGTGATCGCCGCCGATCCGCTGGTGGCGCGGGCCAACTTCTACGCCGGTCGCTCCTTCGGTGACAGCAGCCCCAACAAGGGTCTGTTCTTCCTGCGCCTGCGGCCGATCGAGGAGCGCACCGGCCCCGACGACACCACTGAAGCGGTGGCTGAACGGCTCAGTGCCAACCTGCGCAGCCAGGTGCAGGGGGCGGCCGTGCAGCTGAGCCAGGCCCCCTCCGTGCGCGGTTTCAGCGCCGAGGGTGGCCTGGAACTGGAGCTGCTCGATACCAGCGGCGGCCAGCTCAGCCTCGAAGCCTTTGCCCAGGAGGTGCAGGGGTTCACCGCCGCGGCAATGGCAACCGGTGAGTTCGAGCGGGTATCTACCCGCTTCACCGCCAACGCCCCCCAGCTGGCCCTGGTGCCCGATCGGCTGCAGATGGCCTCCCTGGGGGTGGATCTCTCCACCCTGGTGGACAGCCTCGGCTCTGCCCTGGGCAGCGATTACGTCAACGACAGCTTCGAGAGCGAGCAGGTGCGCAAAGTGATCGTGCAGCTGGAGGGTTCAGGGCGCCGGGACACCGACGACCTGCTGGCCCTGCCGGTGCGCAGCAACACCGGCAAGCTGATTCCCCTGGCCCAGCTGGTGCGGGTTGAGCGGGACAGCGGTCCCACCAGCATCAACCGCACCCGCCTGGTGCGGGCCATCTCGGTGCGGGCCCTGCCCAAGGCGGGCGTGAGCACGGGCCAGGCGATGGCCACCCTGGAGCGCCTCCAGGCGGAACAGCAGGGCAGCACCGAGCTGGAGTGGGCCGGCCTGGCGCGGGAGGAGGCCCGGGCCGGCAGCACCAATGGGCTCACCTTCGGGCTGGCGGTGCTGGTCACCCTGCTGCTGCTGGCGGCCCTCTACGACAACTTCCTGGATCCCTTCATCATTCTGGTCACGGTGCCGCTAGCCCTGCTGGGGGCCCTGGTGGGGCTGGCCCTGCGCGACCTTCCCCTGGACGTGTACGGCCAGATGGGCCTGTTGGTGCTGGTGAGCCTGGCCGCCAAGAACGGTATCTTGATTGTTGAATTCGCCAACCAGCGGCTGGCCGAAGGGGTGGTCCTTGACAGCGCCATCCGCGACGCCGCCCGCACCCGCCTACGGCCGATCCTGCTCACGGCCGTGTCCTCCCTGGCCGGCTTCGTGCCGCTGCTGCTGGCCCGGGGCTTCGGCTCCGGTAGCCGGCTGAGCATCGGCACCGTGGTGTTCTCCGGCCTGCTGGTGGCCACGGTGCTCAGCCTGTTCGTGGTGCCGGTGCTCTACCGGATCATCAAGGGCTGGGAACTGCGCCTGCTCAGGGGTCGTCAGGATGGCGCCCGCTTGCGTTGAAGCGGCTGATCAACAGACCCATCACCACCGCCAGATAGAAGGTGCCGGCCACCGCAATGACCACGCTCCCCATCTGGGCCAGGGTGCGCACGGGCAGGACGTCTCCGAAGCCGGTGGTGGTGAGGCTTACGAAGGCGAAGTAGTTGAGGCGCATGAAATTGAGTTGCCACACCTGTCGCTGGCCGACCGGTGCGCCGTCTAGTTGCCCGTCTCCCAGGCCCAGGGTCACCCCACCTTGCGCGAAACTTCCAGGCAGGATCGTTTCCAGGGCAGCAAAAACTAGGCCACCGGTGAGCCCGAGCATCAGGTAGCCCGCCAGCGCTCCCTGCAGCACATCGCCGCTCACCCGTTGCTCCTGGGCCAGCGTGAGGATCAGGCGCAGGGCGCTCCAGCAGCTGAACAGACTCCACAGCACCAGCACCGGGATGCCGCTGCCGCGCATCTCGAGGGGGGTGACATACCAGAGCACCCCGCTGGAGAGCACTGCCAGGCCCAGCACCCGGTAGAGCGCAAAGGATGGGGAGCTGCGGTCGCGGGGCGCCAGCGTCTTGAGCATGGTGCCCGCCATGACTAGATAGCCCAGAGAAGACAGGCGCGCCCATGGGCCGGGCAGGGTGAGGCTCACCAGCAGGGCCAGGCAGATGGCCAGCAGGTGGCGGTAGTGCCGGTGGCGCAGATCACCGGCGACATCCTGGGGCTGCGGCATGGCTTCAGATCTCCAGCTGGCAGCTCACACTGAATTCAAAGGGCACGGCGCTGGCGTGCAGGCTGAGCAGGTGGCTGATGCTGCAGCCCAGATCTTCCGGCTGGGTCATGGCCTGCTTGGGCAGGGCGGTCACGGCGGCGGCCATCTCGGTGTTCACCCAACTGGGGCACACCGCCGTGACACGGATGCCCTGGTGCCAGCCCTCGTTGCGCATCGTCTGGCAGAGGGCCAGCAGGGCGAACTTGCTGGCGCTGTAGGCCGCCAGGTTGCCCTTTACCCTTTTGCCGCTCATCGACACCAGGGTGATCACCCGGCCATCGCCGCTGGGCGCCCGGTGC
>JBIKUY010000113.1:0-6144 GCA_044347355.1 Prochlorococcaceae cyanobacterium
AGGCGCTATCGGTGCTGAGTGCCCTGCGCCTGGCTCACTCGGCGGCCAACCACCACGTGATGGACGACCTGCACGCCCTCAGTGAACCGGCGGGGGGCGCGGTGGCCTGTGGTTGACTGAGCCAACCTGCGGGCCCATCCCGTGCCGCTTGGCGTGTCGCTCAGCCTCTCAGGCCCCGGCAAGCGGGCTTTACCCCATCAGGGCATGGCCCTGGTGGGCTGCGGCAGCGCCATGCCAGCCGTCAGCGTCAGCAACACCGACCTCAGTCGCCGGGTGGAGACGAGCGACGACTGGATCCGCAGCCGTACCGGCATCGGCGCCCGGCGCATTTCGGGCCGGGACGAACCCCTCACAGTGCTGGCCAGCCGGGCTGCCCAGGCGGCCCTGACCCACGCGGACTGGCAAGCGGAGGATGTGGACCTGATCCTGCTGGCCACCTCCAGCCCTGATGACCTGTTCGGCACGGCACCGCGGATCCAGGCCGCCATCGGCGCCACCGGCGCCGTGGCCTTTGATCTCACCGCCGCCTGCAGCGGCTTTCTGTTTGCCCTGGTCACCGCCAGCCAATACATCGCCAGCGGCGCCGTACGCCGGGCCCTGGTGATCGGGGCCGACCAGCTCAGCCGCTGGGTGGACTGGGACGATCGCCGCACCTGTGTGCTGTTTGGCGATGGCGCGGCGGCAGTGGCTGTGCAGGCCTGCGAAGCGGAGGACACGGGGCTGCTGGGGTTTCGCATGCGCTCCGATGGGCGCCGCAACGCCTGTCTCACCCTCGCCCAGCATGACGAGCGCGAACTCCTGCTCGACCAGCTCTCCGCCCAGAAAGGGGGCTTCGCACCGATCCAGATGAACGGCCAGGAGGTGTATAAATTCGCCGTGCGGGAGGTGCCCCAGATCCTCGAGGAGTTGCTGGAGCACACCGACACCCAGGCCGAGCAGCTCGACTGGCTGCTCCTGCACCAGGCCAACCAGCGGATCCTCGATGCGGTGGCCGAGCGCTTCGCCATGCCCCCGGAGCGGGTGCTGAGCAACCTGGCCCACTACGGCAACACCTCCGCCGCCACCATTCCGCTGATGCTCGATGAAGCGGTGCGGGATGGCCGGGTGCGGGACGGCCACCTGCTGGCCAGCAGCGGCTTCGGCGCCGGCCTGAGCTGGGGGGCGGCACTGCTGCGCTGGAGCGGCCCGCAAGCTGCGGCCTAACCTCCGGAGCCAACACACGCACAGCGACAGCATGGCGATTGCCTGGGTGTTTCCCGGCCAGGGTTCCCAGAAAGTGGGAATGGCTGCCGGCGTGCTCGACCTGCCGGGCTCCCGGGAGCGCTTTGCTGAGGCCTCGGAACTGCTGGGGCGCGACCTGCTGGCCATCTGCGACGGCAGTGGCACAGACGATGGTGACGATCTCAACGCCACCAGCAACACCCAACCAGCGCTCTACGTGGTGGAGAGCCTGCTGGTGGATGGACTGCGCGCTCAGGGTCGCACGGCCGATCTGGTGGCCGGCCACAGCCTGGGGGAACTGGTGGCCCTCTACGCGGCCGGCGTGTTCGACTTCGGTTCCGGCCTGCGGCTGATCCAGGCCCGCAGTGCGCTGATGGCCGAGGTCGGCGGCGGGGCCATGACGGCGGTGATGGGCTTCGATCGCGCTGAGCTGGAAGCCCTGGTGGCCGCCCACGATGACGTGGTGATCGCCAACGACAACAGCAGCGCCCAGGTGGTGCTCTCCGGCACACCTGAGGCCGTGGCCCAGGTGAGCGGTGCGCTGCAGTGCAAGCGGGCCATCCCCCTGGCGGTGAGCGGCGCCTTCCATTCCCCCTTCATGGCCGGGCCTGCGGCCCGCTTCGCCGCCACCCTGGACGCGGTGCCGTTTGCCGATGCCTCCATCCCCGTGCTGAGCAACACCGACCCCACCCCCCAGAGCAATGGAGCCGCTCTCAAAGAGCGGCTCCGCACCCAGATGACCACTGGCGTGCGCTGGCGGGAAACCATGGATGCCCTGGGTGCGGCGGGCATCGACACCGCTGTGGAGATCGGCCCGGGCAACGTGCTCAGTGGCTTGATCAAACGCAGTTGCCCGACAATCAGCACGGCGCAGATCACCAGCACCGCCGATCTGGGGCTGTGAGCACACCCGCCCTCCGTCCGGGCAGCCGCCCGGTGAACGCGATGAAACGGGCGCTGATGCGGCGCAAGCGGGCTGAGCCCCCTGCCCTAATCCGCACCCCGCGCCCCAGCCTCACCTACCGACTGATCAGCTACCTACTGGTGTTTCCGGTTTACAGGCTGTTGTTCCGGGGCCGGACAGCCGGCAATGGCCAGGTACCTCTGGAGGGGGCGCTGGTGGTGGTGGCCAACCATGGCTCCCATCTGGATCCTCCCCTGCTGGGCCATGCCTTGGGCCGGCCGGTGGCCTTCATGGCCAAGGCCGAATTGTTCCGGGTTCCGCTGCTGGGAGCGATTATCCGGGCCTGTGGCGCCTACCCGGTGGCCCGCGGAGCCAGCGATCGGGAGGCGATCCGCACCGCCACCGACCGGCTCGAAGAGGGCTGGGCGATCGGAGTGTTCATCGATGGCACCCGCCAGCGCGACGGCCGGGTGAACGCGCCCCAGGCCGGCGCCGCCCTGCTGGCCGCCCGGGCCGGGGTGCCGTTGCTGCCGGTGGCGATCATCAATAGCCACCGGGCCCTGGGCCCCGGCGATGGGCGCCTGCGGCTGGTGCCGGTGCACATCCGCATCGGCACTCCCATCCCACCGCCGCCATCTCGCCGGCGGCCCGACCTGGACGCCGCCACCACCGCCTGTCAGCAGCAGATCAATGCCCTGCTCGACCAGGGGCTGGTGGGCCGCGGAGACCTACTCAGCGCCCGGATTCCAGATGCTCTGCCGCCCAGTGGCGCAGATCCCGGCCCGTAACCAGCCAGACCACCGCCCGCAGGCCGTCCCCCCAGATCTTGCGACGTCCCTCGGGGCGACACAGGTCAGCGCAATCCACCGGCTCAGGAGTGAGGTGAATGCCTCGGCTGCCTGCCACAATCCGGCCCACCAGCATCGCCCGATCCATGTGGTCACTGCTGGTGACCAGCAGGGCATGGCGAATCCGGGAACGCTGGAGATCGTCCACCAGCGAGGTGAAGTTGGAGAGGGTGTCGCGGGCGCGGTAATCGAGCTGTACCTGCTCGGGGGGGAGACCCTGGCGCTGCTCAAACAACCAGTGGGCGTACTCGGGATTGCTGCCGCCGCTTACCACCACGGGCAGGCCCAGCTCCTGGGCCAGTGCCGCCGCATGGCGCTCCCGATCCACATCTCCCCCTAACACCAGGATCATCTGGGGCGGCGGCGGCGTGGGCCACCACCAGCCGCGAGAGAGCCATAGCAGGCCGCCAGCGGCAACCAGCAACCCGAATCGCAACAGGGAAGGCGAGCGCCTGCTGCGCACGCGGGGCGACGGGTTGCGAGGTTGCTGATTGCGAGGTTGCTGATTGCGGGGCGGCAGGTTGCGAGGTCGCCGATTGCGGGGCGGCTGGGCAGGAGTCCCCATCAGGCCAGCGCGACCGGCGAGGTGGGATAAATCGGCAACACCAGCTGCCAGGGTGACGGCTCACTCTGCAACTGGGCTGCGCTGGCTAGCTCCAGCAAGCCCAGCACATCGGCCTCCACATCCTCAGCAGCCGCTCGGCAAGGCGCAGGGCTGAGGGCCTGGAGAGCGGCCTCATCAGCATGCAGCCTGGGGGGCTCCCACTCCCGCATCACGCCTGGCCAGCCGGGATCAGGCCCATAAAGACCAGCCACCACCCCGCGCCGCGGCAGGGCCTGGACCAGCCAGGTGGGGCAGTCGAGGCCAAACCGTTGGGCCATCAGGGCCAGGCTGCCCGCCCCATCCAGGGGCACGGCCAGCTGCTGGGCCAGGGTGCGGGCCAGCACCACGGTGAGCCGGGTGCTGGTGAAGCCACCAGGGCCCGTGGCCACCGCCAGGCGCACCAGGCCCGGCCAGTCGGCAGCGGGGCAAACCTCTTCCACGCAGTTGATCAAGACATTGGCCAGCTCCCGACCGTGATCGAAGCAGCGGATCCGGTCGGGCTGGGAACGATCGAGCCAGCGCAGGCCCACCCCCAATTGCGACCCACTGCTGTGCATGGCCAGCACCATGCCCCCCGGATGGGGACCGGCAGCGTCATGGAAAGAAGGGGCTGCGGTCATCAGGCCGTCTGGAGGAAGGGAGAGGGCGGTCAGGCCGGAAGAGGCTCGCCCGGCCGTAGCCGCTGCCAGCGGCCGAGATCTGGCTCAAAACTCTCACAGGCGCGCACATCCCACTCCACGCCCACCCCACCTCCGGGGAGATCCAACACCTGAACATGAATGCGGGGTTGCCGCGGCGCAAAGTCAGGCTGGGCGCTGAGGTGGGCCACAGCGTGCTGGCGCTCAACCGCGTGGTAGGCCTGACAGCGGTCGACCCAACGGCAATCCACGCAGATGCACATTCCGGCCGAACCGCACCAGAGTTCCATTGTGGCGGCCACGGCTGCTCCCGAGGAGCTGGAGACCTGGCTCTGGCGAGAGCTGGCAGCGGAGCGTTGGCCGCTGCGGCGCGAGGAGCTGCCCACTGGTACGGCGCTGGTGGGAGGTGCAGTGCGGGACGCGCTGCTGGGCAGGCTGGCGGCCCGACCCGATCTCGATCTGGTGGTGCCCGATGGGGCCATCCCCCTGGTCCGGGAACTGGCCAGACAGCACGGTGGCACCTGCGTGGTGCTGGATGCCGAACGGGACATGGCCAGGCTGGTGCTGGCGGGCTGGACGATCGATCTGGCCCGCCAGCAGGGGCCTGATCTGAGCACCGACCTGAGACGCCGCGACTTCAGCGCCAATGCCCTGGCCCTGCCGCTCGAGGAAGGGGGACGGCTCATGGATCCCACCGCTGGGCTGGCGGCCCTGCGCCAGGGCCGGCTGGTGGCCGTAAGCGAGGCCAACCTGCTCGACGATCCACTGCGCCTGCTACGCGGCGTGCGGCTGGCCTGGGAGCTCGGCCTGGGGCTGGATAGCACCAGCATCAGCTGGATTCAACGCCACGCCGGGGAGCTAGCCAGGGTCGCTGGCGAACGGGTGCTGGCGGAGCTAGAGCGGCTGGCCGCCAGCCCCCAAGGCCATCGGGGGCTGGCCCAGGCCCTCGATCTGGGCCTACTCAACCGCTGGGGAGCCGATCAGGCCGCCCAGGTCCCACTCGCTGGCCTGACGGTCGAGGCGGCCTCGGCGCGGGGCCTGAACCCCGTTGAGACCAGCCAGCTCCTCCCCTTGGCCCGGCTGGCCACGCTGCTTCCGGACACCGCCGTGCTGCAGTTGCGCGGCAGCCGCCGCCTGCAACAAGGCTGCGCCCGGCTGCGGCACTGGTGGGGGGTATTGGGCGATGGCGAATCCGGATGGCTGGACAACCTGAGCGAGACGGGGCGGCTGCAGCTGCAGCTGCAGCTGGAACGGGAGCTGCCGGCCCTGCTGCTGCGGCTACCAGCAGCGGAGGCGCAGCAGGCGCTCAACCACTGGCGGGACGCCGATCACCCCCTGTATCACCCGCGAGCGCCCCTGAATGGCGAGGAGCTGGGCACGGCGCTGGGGCTGCAGCCCGGCCCGGAACTGGGGGCCCTGCTGCAACATCTCACCCAGGAACGGGCCTTCGGGCGCATCGCCCCCGCCGGCGCCAGGCAACGCGATCAGGCGCTGCTCACTGCCCGCAGCTGGCTGGACAGCCGCCGTGGTTAACTTCTGAGTGCGAAGGCGTGAGTCTGAGGTTTGTCCTCGCCATCTGTTCATCGCCATCTGAAGTATTTCCCTTCTCCCTTTCCCGTTCCCAGCCATGAGCGTTCGTCTCTATGTCGGCAACTTGCCGCAAACGTTTGATGCCCAGGAGCTTGAGGCTCTGTTCACCGCCGTGGGGGAAGGGGTGCGCTTCAAGCCCGTATACGACCGGGAAACGGGCGCCTGCCGTGGCTTCGGCTTCGCCAATGTGGAGGACCAGAAGCAAGCTGAGGCGGTGATCAGCGAGCTCAACGGCCGTCAGTTCGGTGGCAATGCCCTGCGCATCGAGGTATCCGAGCGCAAGGAAACCAGCCCGGCCAGCGGCGCCGACCGCCGTGGCGGCAGCAACCCCACCCCCCT
>JBIKUY010000114.1:0-6141 GCA_044347355.1 Prochlorococcaceae cyanobacterium
TGAAGCGTGTTTCCAATCAATAGGTGTCACCAACAAGTGGTGACCCTTTGGAGGTCAGTCGAAGGTATCCTCTGGAGGATGTTTCCAATCAACAGGTGTCACCAACGAGTGGTGACGGCGGCCCCCGATAGGGCCTGCGCGGCAAGGCGATCCGAGGACCGATTGCTCACCCCTTACCTTGGCCGTTGCTGAGCGTGGGGTCAAGCCTGTGGAAAAACGCTGAGATCCGTTGCGCTGCAGGCTCGCGCGCCGATCAAGGCAAACACTGGGGTTCTGGGTGATCGGCCCGGGGGTGCGCGGAAGGCGGAAGGTGGCAGATTCCTGTGCTGGCCGGCGAGGTGGTCGCCACGGGGAGCCGCGCACCCACTTGCCTCTTCACCGTTGGCGTTGACTCGGTCTAGAGATTCGCTGTCGAGGCAGTCGCTGCACCGGGGACCGAAAATGTATCAGCCGTAACGCAACCGGACTCAGGACCGGGCAAGTCCTGAAATCTTTCTGTTTGCTTCATCTTGCCCCCTTCCTTTAGTGCCCCCCCGCGGTGCTACGGGTAGGAAATGACCTTCACTGCCGTTACCTTTGCCCCGGTGCAGAGCTTCATCCGCAGCTCGCGCAAGCTGCGGGATCTCTATGGCAGTTCCTTGTTGCTCTCGCACCTGGCCCGTGCACTCCACGACGACGCCATTCGGCAGCTCAATGACCAGGACGCGGTGATCAGTCCGGCGGAGGTGGACGCGACCCGCGGGGTTCCCAACACCCTCCTGATCCAGGGCGACTACGCCAGACAGCAGGCGGAGAGCGCACTGCTGGCTGCCTGGGGCCAATCGCTCGAGGCCTGCCGAACATGGCTCGAAACAACGTTGCAAGGCACCTCCATCGACCCCGGCGATTGGGAGCAGGGATGGGGGGCCAGCTGGAAAGCCTGCAAGTGCCACTCCTGGGAGCTGTTCCATGGCCAGGGCAACACCATTGCCGAGGCTCAAGAGTCTTTGAGCTGTGCCAAACAGCGGCGGGCATGGGAGATCCCCAACTGGACCGGCGAAAGCTCCACCCTTTCGTCCGTTGAAGCCATCGTGCGGCCGCGCATGGCCGAGAAGCACGATCCCCGCTTCGCCGACAGCAGGGCACATCAACAGGAAGCAAGGGCATTCCTGGAAACATTGCGAGCCATCCCAACCCTTGGTGAGGCCTTTGCTGGCACAAATGAAGAGATCTCCCTCACGGAACTGGTGAAACGTCTGGTCACCTACAGACCCATCGCCAATAAAGCGTTTCATGGGTCGCCAGGTCAGCTGGATGACATCATCCCCTCGCGCTTCAGGCCCCTTGGTGGTGGCCAGGCCGCAGAGGTTGCCGATCGTTCCGAGTCGATTGTCTGGTTCATGGCGGATGGCGACCAGGTCGGCGATCACCTGCGCCAGCTCAGTGGGTCGGCCGATGAGGTGGAGGCCCGCCGCACCTTCAGCCGCGAGATGCGCAGCTGGGCAGCCAGCCTCTATCGCGAGGTTCCAGAGCAGATGGGTGGGGATCGCGCCACCGTGGTCTATGCCGGTGGCGACGATCTTTTCGGCGCCCTGCACGAAAGCAGACCCGGCCTGCGTGACCTGAGCCGCGATGACCTCTTTCAGTGGCTGCGGCTGTTTCCTCAACTCTGGCAACAGAACGGCCAGGCCAATCTCACGGCCTCGATGGGGCTCGTCTGGGCCGACAGCCAGGTGCCCCAACGCGAAGCCCTGCAACACGCCCGTGACGCCGAGGCCGCTGCCAAGGCCCGCGGCCGTGATCGCTTCGCCCTGCGCCTTCTGTATGCCGGCGGCAACCACCTGCAGTGGACCTGCCCCTGGGGCTGGTTCGAAGCCATCCTCAGCCACTACCGCGACCGTGAGGGCCGGCGCAGCGGCGGCCATGGTGCCAACGCCAAGCCGGCAAGTTGGCGACACCTGGCGGAAGACCTGATCTGGCTGCAGGAGCGCCATGCCATCGGCGACGCGATCCTTCTCGGCGCCACCGATGCCGCCGCCAGGACGGAGCGCAGTGAAAGGGCGGAGGCAGTGGCCAAGGGCTTGTTCGAGGCCTATTTCCCAGGCTGGGCTCCGCCGCCAAAACCGGAAGTGGGCCACCGGCTCGATCAGTGGCTGATCGACCTGGGACTGGTGATGGCAGGCCTGGAGCGCTGGCGCGACTGCCGTCGCCCTGAGGAGGAGGCCGCATGAGCACCGTGCCCTTTCAGTACCTGGTGCTGCTCGAACCCCTCGGCCTGCTCTACGGCTCCAGCGGCCGGATGCTTTCGCCCGAGGCCCTCACCGGCCGCGCCTCCGAACACTTCCCACCCGATTCGCCCACTATCGCCGGGCTGATTGCCAGCCAGCTGGAGCGCCCCACAAACCAGCCCAAGAAGGAGACCCACCTCTGGAACCTTCACACCGCCGGGCCCTTCTGCTTTAACGGCAACGCCAACGAGCTGTGGTTGCCGGCGCCCTTCACCCTGCTTCAGGAGGACAGCGGCGATCCTTCAGGCCACACGAGCGCGCCACGCCTCCATCATCTTCAGTGGGATTGCCGCACGGGCGATGGCCCCGCAGGCGCATGGCATCCACCCAAGGGGCAGAGCCTTCTCCGCAAAGCCCGCACTGGTGGTTGGGTGGCCCTGAGCCAGTGGCCCTTGGTTCGGGATCCAGGCGCAGCCAGCGGCGATGAGCCGCTGCGAGTTCATCCCGACCCTTGGCAGGCGGTGCCCCATCTGCACCCCCGCCTGAGCCCCCACGAGCGGGTGAGTGCCATCGACGACGCCCTGTTCCTTGAATACGGCATCGCCCTCAAACCCGGCTTCCGCCTCGCCTACCTCAGCAGCCACGAGATCCCCGCTGGCCGCTATCGCTTCGGCGGCGAGGGGCACCTGGTGGAAGTGCGCTGCGCATCACTGCCTTCCCAGTTGGTGTCGTTGTTGGAGGAGAAGCTAACCGGCCCGTTTGCCTTGATCACCCCAGGCCTCTGGGGCGGCCCGCGCCTGTCGCGCCGTGAACCGTTGGATACCAGCACACCTCCAGGCATCCAGCCCTGGCATTGCCAAGGCTTGCCGCCGGCCATCCTCACCGAACGGCCCCGCCCCTGGCGCCACCAGCTCGGCAGCGGTGATCTCAGCCGCCAGCGGCTGTCACGCGGTCGATGGGCCGTGCCGGCCGGCACCTGCTACCGCGTGGCCGGTGGCCTACCCCCTTGGGTCGCCTGGGACGAGACCTGGTTCCCCAAAGAGGGCTTCTCCTTCAAGCAATTCGGCACCGCCCTCGCCCTGCCCCTTTCCCTCCCTTCCAAGCAATCCGCCTCCCGCTGATGTACACCCGCCGCTACGGCCTGATCCGCACCCTCGCCCCGCTGCATGTGGGTGCATCAGAGGGAGAGGAATCCGGCAACCTCAACCTCATCTTCCGCGACCCCTTCACCCAGACCGGTATCATCCCCGGGAGCTCGATCCGCGGGCGGTTTCGGGCGGAGATGCGCCGCAGTGATCCAGCGCGCTGTGTGAGCTGGTATGGCTCAGAGGCCGGGAGCAAGGAGATCAGCGAGGCAAGCGTGAAATTTGAACTGGCTTCACTGGTCTGGCTGCCGGTGTTCTGCCCAGGCCAGCCTGTGGTGTGGGTGAGTTGCCCGATGCTCCTGAAGCGATACGCGTCGATCGTGTCGAGTGGATTGCCCAAGACAGTTCCTGATCCCTACACATGCAGCCAGGGGCTCCAGGGGCGGAAGTACGAGAAGGGCGAGAAGAGAGTCAGTTTGTTCTTCAACCTTGGCTTCATGGATGTGCAGCCCGTGGTGGGCCTTGAGGACTGGATCCCAGCGGAGGCCTCTGAGACTGTTGCCAACAACAGGTTGGTGGTGGTGGACGATGCCGACATCGGCTTGATCCACGACATGGCCTTGTATCGACAGAGCCGCGTGAGGCTGGCCGACAATGAGAAGAAGGTGGAGGGTGGAGGCTTTTTCAATGTGGAGGCCTTGCCGGCAGGGAGCGTGCTGATCTTCCCGATCGCCCTCAAGCCTGGCAACCCTGCAGCCTGGGATCCCTTTGGCGGTAAGGCATCCCAGGAGCTCTACTTCGGAGGCCTGGAAAGTGTCGGCTTTGGCCGCTGTGCCGTCACCCTCTCCGCACCATCCGAGCAGGAGGCGAACTGATGGCCTGGCATGCCTACGACCTGGATCACCTGGCTCAGGAGATTGTGCTCAAAGCCCGATCGCGGGACCAGTCTGATAACAAGCAGAGCCTGAACCAGGCCTACAAGATGCGCGCAGCCTGCGCCTATGGTCTTGAGCGTTTCTGGGGTGAGCACCTCCGCCTGGGGGACAAGAAGAGTTCACGGGAAGATCAAGACAAGGCTGCCTTTATTGCCGATGTCTGGAATGCGTTTGTAGGCCTCATGACCAAGGCAGACATCAAACTGCCGGGGTCCATGCTCAGCCGCAGTGCCTCGGAAGCTGAGATCCAATCTGTCTGCGAGCATCTCTGGCAGCTGGAGTTGAAGCAACAGCAGGCCAGCCTCGCGGTGCTCACATCTCTGTGCGATGCCGTGGTGTGGTGGACCCAACGCCTCAAGCCCGGGAAGACAGGCGGCATCTGATGGGCAAATCTTCAAAGAAACGGGGTTCCGGTGGCCCACCTCAAAGAAAAGGGCCTTCCGCCCAGCCAGCCAGACCAGCGCAACCCATTCCACCGCCAGCAACGACGCCTCGGGTACAGCCGTTGTCAACGTCTGCGGCTCCTCCTGCCGCTGTGGACAGAGCTGCATTGCGGACGCCACTCCTGGATTTACTGCTTCAGGATTCGCTGGAGGTGAGCAACCTGTTCGACATGCTCCCCTGCGACAAGGCCCGAAGGGTGCCCATGGAGTTTCGTGCCCAGGCCAAGGGCCGCTGCCAGCGGCAATTCATCAAGAAACCAAGCGATGCGGAGGATTCCTGGCGGCCTGATATCCAGATCTGGCTGGATGAATGGGTGGAACGGGTTGATCAGCAGAGCGGTTTCAACGCCTCTGATCTGACTGTGGTGCCTGTTCAGATTGATTGGCGCCTGCTCAGCAACAGCGGTGTGGATGAAGGCGTCATCCGACCCGTATATGGCGCAGGTGGCTGGCCCATGATTCCGGGCAGCAGCATCAAAGGCCTGTTCCGGCGTGCTTGTCCCCCTGCACGGCTACAGAGCTGGTGCGGCAGCCCGTGTGCTTCCGGAGATCTCAGACCGGGAATTCTCCGGTTTCATGGCGCCTGGCCAGCTGATGCTTCCTGGACATCGGGCCTGTTGGATGTCGCCCACCCCCAGCAGCCCTGGCAACTGGGCTTCAACAACGGCAACGAGGACCATTCCGCATTTGGCCTCGTCAGCCTGTATCGCCCCAGCCTGCAGATCGGCCTGAGTTGCACAGATCCCAAGCTGAGCAAGTTGGAATGGGATGAAATCAAAGACACGTTGAATCTTGCCCTGAACGCGGGGATTGGTGGCCGAACTTGTGTTGGCTATGGCAGCAGTGGCTCCAGCAGCCAGGATCTTCTCTTCCAGTGCCGGCTGGAAGGCCAGGGCCCTGCCTCAAAGCTGCTTCTCAGGAACAGTGATTGGCCAACGGGTGTCCCCGAGTTTCGGCCCAACATCTTCCGTGCCGGCATACGCGGGATGGCGCTTCGGTTGTTCGGAGGCTTGGTGGATGCCAACACAGTGCAACAGGTTGTTGGCCGCCTGTTTGGCTCCATCAGCCAGGCAGAAGGACCGAACGTTGGACTCCTAATGAGTGCCTACACTGATCCCAAGACTGAGATCGGCATCCACGGCTGGGGCAAGTGGAAGCAACCAATCTACGCAAGCAGTGGTTGCCTACAATGGCGCCTGGCCAACAGACTAGGGACTGGCGAAAACCAGGAGCTGCTGCAAGAACTGCTGGCGGTTCTGCATGGCCTCACCATGGCACTCGGCGGCTTCGGCCGTGGCTGGAGAAGGCCGGATCATCGCATTTTTCTCCCTGGCTACTACCAACAAAGGGATAAGAATGACAAACTAGTCGCTAAGGCACCCATTGGCTGCCATTGGGAATGGCGCGATCATGAAACGCTTCCAGCGGTCCTTCGGGTGCGATCGCATGAGGACTTGGCAAGGCTCCTTAC
>JBIKUY010000116.1:0-6117 GCA_044347355.1 Prochlorococcaceae cyanobacterium
TTTGTGGTCCAGTACTCGCCCACCACAAAGAGGTCGCGGCCGGCGTGGTCCTCCACGTGGCTGATCCAGTCGGGGAAGAAATCGCCACTGATGTGCTTGATGGCATCGAGCCGGAAGCCATCCACCGCGGCGGTGTCCAGCATCCAGGTGCCCCAGTGCTTGAGGGCGGCCCGCACCTCCGGATGGTCGATGTCGAGATCGCAGCCCATCAGGTAGTCGTAGTTGCCGCGCTCCAGGTCGACGTCGTCGTCGAAGGCCTTGCCCTCGATCCGCCACACCGCCTGAAAACCTGGCTCCAGGCTGTTGTAGTCCACGGCATCGAAATGCCACCAGTGCCATTCCATGGCGGAGTGGGCGCCGGCACGGGCGGGGTAGGTGTAGTGGGTCCATCCCCGGATCGGGCGCTGGTCGCCAAGGGGCTGGAACCGGTTCTGCGGATCGTGGGGCGTGGCATTGAACTCCTCCTCCGCATCGGCCCCCATCAGGTGGTTGAACACCGCATCGGCATACACCTGCATGCCAGCCGCGCGGCAGGCAGCCACGGCGGCCAGGTACTCCGCCCGGGTGCCGTACTTGGTGGCCACCGTTCCGCGCTGGTCGAATTCGCCCAGGTCGAAGGGGTCGTAGATGCCGTAGCCCACGTCTTGGCTGCCGGCCAGGCCCTTACCCGCCGGCGGCAGCCATAGGGCCGTGATACCGGCTTGGGCCAGGGCGGTGGCCTGCTCCTCCAGCCGCCGCCAGTGGCCCCCATCGGCGGGGGTGTACCAGTGGAAGGCCTGCAGCAGCACGCCGTTGATCTCAGCCGGCGCGGAACTGGTGGTGGTCATGCGGGGATTAGGACGGTGCTGGGAAGTGGTGCGGGAAGGGCGGAGTTCCCGGCCCCAGCGCGCTGTCGCAGCGGCCCCAGCCCCGCCAGCGATGGCAGCCAGGAACCAGCGTCTCGACAGCGTGCGAATGGAAAACCGCGGACCCTGACCCATGGGGCGCTCCTGAAGGGAGCCCATGGCCGAAGGGTAGGAACCATCGGCACGATCGGCCATGACTGCGAACAGGCAACGGCGAGCTGCCGGGACCATCGACGGGCTGCAGATGGGAGTGGTGGCGGTGATGGAAGTGACGAATCTCCGTGGCTTCACTGCCAGGCGAGCGCGCTGATCCAAGCCATCAGGAGTGCTCCGTGCTGCCGCCGGGCAGGCGGGCCGATTCAGCCCGCTGGGATCAGGGGGCAGAACAGGGGAGACCACACCAGTAGATGGGACGATCAGCGTCCCAGAGAGCAGCCCTGGGAATCATCACCATCACCTCCACGGTTCCATGACCCATCGCTACGGAATCGTGACGCCGCCGGCCATCGGCCATCTCAACCCGATGGTGGCCCTGGCGCTGGAGCTGAAGCGGCGGGGCCATGGAGTGGTGGTGTTCACCGTGGCGGATGGAGCGCGCAAGCTGACCGGGCTGCCGCTTGAGAGCGTGACCATCGGCAGCACCGTGTTTCCTCCGGGAGCCGTGGAGGAGGCCTATGTCACCCTCGGGCGTCTGAGCGGGCGGGCGGGGCTGCGTTTTTCGGTGGATTATTTCCGCAGGGAGCAGGCCATGCTGCACGCGGAGCTCCCCGATGCCGTGCGCCGGGCCGCCATCGATGTGCTGCTGGTGGATCAGCTGTCCCCGGCGGCGGGAACGGTGGCCGACCTGCTGCACCTGCCGTTTGTGACGATCGCCAACGCCCTGCCGGTGAATCGGGAGCCAGCGGTGCCCCCGTACTTCACGGGCTGGTTGCCGGGCAGGGGGCCCTGGCCGCGCTGGCGCAATCAGCTTGGCAATCTTCTCCTGGACAGGCTCACCGAGCCTCTGTGGCGCGATCTCCAGGAGCAGCGCGAGCGGCTCGGGCTGCGACCGCACCGTCAGAAGGTGGATGCGCTCTCCCCCCGGCTGCAGCTGGCCCAGCTGCCCGCCGCCTTTGATTTTCCGCGGGAGCGCCTGCCGCCGCAGTTTCACTACGTGGGCCGGCTGGCGGATCCCTCAGGGCAGGAGCCGTTGCTGCGCGATGTCGTCGCCTTCCCCTGGGAGCGTCTGGATGGCAGGCCATTGCTCTATGCCTCCCTGGGGACCCTCCAGATCGGGCGGCCGGAGCTGTTCGCGTTGATCGCCGAGGCCTGCGCACCGCTTGATGGCCAACTGGTGATCTCCATGGGCAATCCCATGAGCGTGCCCCTGGAACTCCCAGGCGATCCCCTCGTGGTGGCCTATGCGCCCCATCAACAGCTGATCGATCGCTCAGCTCTGGTGATTACCCACGGGGGCCTCAACACCACGCTCACGGCCCTGGGCTGCGGGGTGCCGGTGCTGGCCATCCCGATCACCAATGAACAGCCGGGTATTGCCGCACGGCTGGCCTACAGCGGAGCGGGGCGCGCACTACCGGTGCAGAAGCTTGGCGTGGCGAAGCTGAGGGCAATGGTGTCAGAGATGCTCAGCGGTTCGAGCTACAAGACGAATGCTCAGCGACTTCAGAGAGAATGCAACGCAGCAGGCGGGGTGAGTAAAGCGGCGGAATTAATCGAGGGGATTTAACGGCCAAGGTCACCCACGCTTGCCCGTGGTGCAACTCGTGCCGGGAGCGTCAGCGACCAAGCACGAGGCGTGAAGCGGGTGAGCGCTGGGTACACCGCCTTGTTCGGTCTTCAGTTGTAGTCTGTGAGTGGGATCGAGTGAATCAGGAAGTTTAGAAAAGCCGCAACTACGATAGAAGCTATCCGCCGCCACAGTTTCTGTGTGCAATACAATCGATAGGAAATACTCCCTTGCGTGATGGACAATATGCTTCAACAATGCCTTTCCTACGCCTTGACCTCGGTAATCCGGTAAAACATAAAATCTGCGCAGTCGTCCGGTCGTATGATCCTGCCGATTGATTCCCCCCACGGCAAGAATGCGATCATTCATTTGAACAGCGAAAAACGCTTCGCCTAACCCGTCAAATCTGTTTCTTCCTGTCTTCCAATCATCTCTCAAGCGGACAAGAAAGCGGAAGCCCTCTTCCTGGCTTCGTGTTAGAAGAGGATCGATCCATGCGTCATTGAGATCGTGAAGACGGATAATCATTTGTTGACCGAACGCTGCAGATCAGCGGCAACCAGATATACTACCAATTTACACATAGATCTTCTGTCGTCCGCTGAATCTTGATGTTAGACATTTGTTGCTAGAGCTCTTGGCTCTCAGCCGCTTTAATTTCCTCCTTGCGCTGGACATAAAGCAGATTATGTGCCCGACTAAAGAGACCGTTAATAAGCACCTGAACTCTGCGTTCATGAAAAGCGTTGCTGACCGAAAGGGACTTTTCCTCTTGATCACTTGGATGTATCCAGCTAGGCATATCCTGCACCTTGAGGGGAGCGGTGTACTTGCCCCAAGCAACATGGCGAGACATGAGCTTGAGGAGGCGAAGCTCTTCCTCATCAACATCTACTGAGCACTCATTACAAAGCCTAGGAAGATTGTGATGCGCTATTGAACTTGTCAGCCTCTTCTCGTCGAGCACAAGGTCTGGCCTTGAAGAAAGGAGAAATCCCTTGAGCAGGCATTCGATGGCATATCCCATGAGGAGAAGATACTCGGCAATAAGCTGTTGATCAAGCATATCTTCTAGCTCATCTCCATTCAGCGGCCCTGACACTTGCCTGAACTTTCCCAGGCTACGAAAGTCCGCCATGACACGAGCCAACTCACGCTCCGAAGCGGCAAAGCCCCGTTCATACAGTAAGTCTGCAGCTCGCTTATGCAGCAAAGCACGATTCAACCAGACGCCTGGGAGTCGACA
Source organism: Prochlorococcaceae cyanobacterium (assembly GCA_044347355.1). Lineage (GTDB taxonomy): Bacteria > Cyanobacteriota > Cyanobacteriia > PCC-6307 > Cyanobiaceae > NIES-981. The sequence goes on from JBIKUY010000116.1 coordinate 3,821, forward strand.
CGCCCACAGAAACTGCTGGGTCCGTCTTTCGCTTACAAGGTCGTCGAATTCGTCTTCAGAGAGTCCTAATGTATCCATGATCACAAAGAATGTCTAACTAGTCAGTGGAGGGTTCCGTGAACGACCGCCATCGGCTCTTATCTTTCAGATAACCAAAGGGAGCAATGCCCATTCGCTTCTCGATAACCAAGCTGCCCCATCCGATTTCGGGATCGACCTCCAAAACCTAGCTGTGGTTTGCGGGTCCGCAAACCACCTGGTCCTGTGGATACACCATGGACGCCGGGCTGCAGAAAATCGCGAGGATGAATACTCTGGATCTGGAAGATCCCGGCAGACGTAGTAGCCAGAAGCTACACATTCTGTCCTGATCCTTCCTTTGCGAGTTGAACGCTCAACCAGGCTCTAGCCGAATCAGCTCCCCGTCCCCGCCGCCATCGGTGAGCACGTAAAGGAAGCCGTCAGGGCCTTCGCGAATGTCGCGCACGCGCTGGCCGATCGAGATCCGCTCCTCGGCCACCACCCGGCCCTGGGGATCGAGGCGCAGGCGGCGCACGTCGCCGGACACCAGTCCGCCGGCGAACAGCTCACCGCGCCACTGGGGCACCCGGCCGCTGGCCACGGCCAGGCCGGAGGGGGCGATCGCCGGCGTCCAGACGCGGCGGGCGTCAACCATCCCGGCAGCCGCGCGGCGGCTGGTGATCTCCGGGCCGAAATACTCGCGGCTGTGGGTCACCAGGGGCCAGCCGTAGTTGTCGCCAGGGTTCACCAGGTTGAGCTCGTCGCCGCCCCGGGCGCCGTGCTCGCTGGCCCACACCCGCCTGGCGGCAGGGTCGTAAGCGAGGCCCTGGATGTTGCGATGGCCCAGGCTCCAGAGTTCCGGCAACGCGGAGGGATCGCTCTGGAAGGGATTGCCGGCGGCCGGGCTGCCATCGGCATTGAGGCGCAGGATCTTGCCCAGGGCGCTGCCGCGGTTCTGGGCCTGCTCGCGGATCAGCGCGCCCTCCAGCTGCACCGGCGGGTTGCCGCCGTCGCCGATCGCCAGCAGCAGGGTGCCATCGGGCAGCCACACCAGTCGCGAGCCGAAGTGCTGCGTGCCGCTCTTGCGCTGCGGCACGGCGTAGATCACCTCCAGCCCGGTGAGGGCGCGGCCGTCGAAGCGGGCGCGGGCCAGGCGGGTGTGGTTGGCCTCCGGCGTGCCGGCGGCGTAGGTGAGATACACGAGCCGGTTCTCGGCGAAGCGGGGGTGCACGCTCACATCCAGCAGCCCCCCCTGGCCGGCGGCCAGCACCTCCGGCACGCCGGCGATGGGCGCGGGGTCGAGCACGCCGTCGCGCACGATCCGCAGGCGGCCCGGCCGTTCGGTGATCAGCAGGTCGCCATCCGGCAGCCAGGCCAGGCTCCAGGGATGCTCCAGGCCCCGCACCAGCACGGTGGAGCGGAACCCGCTGGCCTGCGGCGCCTGGCTGGGGTCCACGGGCTCGATCGCCGGAGCGGCCTTGGGCATTTGCGCGGTCGGCCCATCCGCGGGCGCCTCAGCGCGGGCACAGCCGCCGCCCAGCAGCAGGGCCGTGATCACAACCGCCGTGGCGCGTTTCATGGCTTCCTCCCGGTGAGCGATCCTGCGCACTGACCCCCAGGCTGGCAGCTCCGCCAGGCGGCAGGAAGCACAGATCAGCGGCTCTGAGCAGCGGCACGACTCAGCGCTGGCCGGCGTCCAGCAGCCGGTCGATCTGGTCGAGGCCGTCGTCGAGGGGGGCGATGGCCTCCGCCATGGCGGCATCGGTGGCCGCGCTGCTGGGCCAGTGCTGGTCCACCAGCCGCTGCAGGTGCCGCAGGCCGCCGTCCACCTGCTCCAGGCGGGTGGAGAGCGCCACCAGCCGCGCCTCGCGCTCGTCCATCCCCAGCCGGGCGGCGTCGAGGTTGCGGCGGAGCTGGTCCACCAGCCGTTGCCGCTCCGGCCGCAGGGTGGCCGAGCGTTCCCGCTGCAGGGCCTCCTCCTCCCGGGCCAGGCGGGCGGTGAGATCGTCGGCCGAAAGCAGCACGCCCGCGCCGGACTCCAGCAGGGGCCGGCGCTGATCGATGCGCTCGGGCAGCCCCCGCAGGCGCTCGCAGCAGAGCTGCACCAGGCCGAGGGCCTCCAGGTGGGCGGGATCCTGAAAGCGCGCCATGGCCTCGCGGCTCACCAGGGCGGCCTGGCTGGCGAGCTGCCCGGCCCGGGCCACGGCGGCCTCGATGCCGGCGCTCACCCGCCCATCGCTCAGGCGGGTGCCGCGGCGGCGGCGCCGATCCCCCAG
>JBIKUY010000117.1:0-6111 GCA_044347355.1 Prochlorococcaceae cyanobacterium
CATTGCTGCCGAGAAGATCGATCCTTACTGCGCCGAGCTCTACCGCTACCTCAACTTCGACCAGATCGAGGGCTTCGAGGACCAGGGCCGGGTGGTGAGCGCCGCCGAGGAAGCGAAGGTGCTGGCAGAGGTCTGAACTGGCAGGGGTTGAACAGGGCCAGGGCGCTCATCGCCATGTCCCACGGGAGAGCAGACCCAAAGCCGCCAGCAACCTGCGTTGTTTGTGTCATTCCAGTGCGGCAGCCATCCCCGCGCTGGACGAATGGGGCACGGTCCCTATTTTTGGTTCGCTTTGCTACAGCAAACATGCGCCTTTCCCGTCTGATCAGCGCCGGCCTGGCCCTCACAGCCGCCGGAAGCCTGGCCCTGGCTGGTTGCTCCACCACCAAGGACGCCGCCACCGGCGTGGGTGAAGCGGCCAAGGATGCGGCCACGGCCACCGGCCAGGCCGCCCTGGCACCGGCTGTGACGCCCGTGCTCGACCTGCTCAAGAAGGGCGAAAGCGAAGTGCAAGCCGGCAACGTCGGCGCCGCTGTAGCCACCCTGGGCGGCTTCAAGGCCGTCTGGGACAAAGCTGCTCCAGTGATCCGCCCCCTGGCTGGCGACAAGTGGCCGACGATCGAAACGGCAGCCAACCTGGTGCTGAGCACTTTCGGTGGCGGCGCCACTCCCGATGCGGGCACGGCCCAATCAGCGATCACCGGCCTGATCGGTCCCCTCAGCAGCCTGATCGGCAAATAGTCCAGCTCCAGGTGAGACGCTGGAGAGGCACCCTTGCCAGCGTCTCCTCCTGAACCAGGAAACCCTGCTGTTTCAGCCCGCCGTGCCCCAGCCCGGGGCGCTGACGGCCGTGCTGGCTTTTCCTAGTACCTATTCGGTGGGGATCACCAGCCTGGGTTACCAGGTGGTGTGGGCCACCCTGGCCCAACGGCCGGACGTCGATGTGCGCCGCCTGTTCACCGACCAGGGTGATCCCCATCACCGCCATCTCGACCTGTTCGGTCTGTCCTTGAGCTGGGAGCTCGATGGGCCGGTGCTGCTCGACCTGCTGGAGCAGCAACGCATCCCGATCTGGGCCGTCGAGCGCGGCGACACCGATCCAATCGTGTTCGGCGGCGGCCCCGTACTCACCGCCAACCCCGAGCCCCTGGCTCCGTTCTTCGACGTGGTGCTGCTTGGCGACGGTGAACTGCTCCTTCCCACCTTTCTCGATGCCCTGCAGGAGTGCCGAGGCGCCCCTCGCCATGAACGGCTGCGGCGCCTGGCGGCGGTGCCCGGCGTGTATGTGCCGTGCCTCTACGCACCCCGCTACAGCGCTGCTGGCGAGTTGCTGGCCGTCGAACCAACCGAGGCCGGCATCCCGGCCACGGTGGCCAAGCAAACCTGGCGCGGCAACACCCTCAGCCACTCCACGGTGATCACACCGGAAGCAGCCTGGCCATCGATCCACATGGTGGAGGTGGTGCGCAGCTGCCCGGAGCTGTGCCGCTTCTGCCTGGCCAGCTACCTCACGTTGCCCTTCCGCACCCCCAGCCTCGACGACGGCCTGATGCCGGCGGTGGAGAAGGGCCTGGCCGCGACCCAGCGCCTGGGGCTGCTGGGGGCCTCGGTGACCCAGCACCCCCAGTTCAGCGACCTGCTCCAGTGGCTGGATCAGGACCGCTTCGACGGCACCCGTGTGAGCGTGAGTTCGGTACGGGCCGCCACGGTGACCCCGGAGCTGGGCCGGGTCCTGGCCAAACGCGGCAGCAAATCGCTCACGATCGCGATCGAAAGCGGCAGCGAACGCATGCGCCAGGTGGTGAACAAAAAACTGGCCACCGAGGAGATCTATGCGGCGGCCCGCTACGCCAAAGAAGGCGGTCTGAGTGGGGTAAAGCTCTACGGCATGGTGGGCCTGCCCACCGAAGATGAGAGCGATGTGGAGGCCACCGCCACACTGCTGCTGGCCCTCAAAAAAGCCACGCCCGGACTGCGCCTGAGCCTGGGTGTCAGCACCTTCGTGCCCAAGGCCCACACACCCTTCCAATGGCAGGGCGTACGCCCGGAAGCTGACAAGCGTCTAAAGCTGCTGGCCAAGCGGCTCAAGCCCAAGGGGATCGAGCTGCGCCCGGAGAGCTATGGCTGGAGCGTGATCCAGGCCCTGCTCTCCCGCAGCGACCGGCGCCTTGCACCTGTCATCGCCGCCGCCCGCGGTCGCCACGAAAGTCTGGGGGGCTGGAAGCAGGCCTACCGAGCAGCGGTAGAGACCAGCCCCAGCACAGCCGAAGCCCCGCCGCCCTGGGACGAGGTGATCCATGCCAGCTGGGAGGCCGAACGCGTTCTGCCCTGGCAGCACTTGGAGGGGCCGTTACCGAAAACAACCCTGCAGCAGCACGCAGCACTTGCACTGCAGAACGGCTTTCGGTCAACCTAGTTCGGGTCGGTGCATCGCCATGGTGAGTGCCCTCAATCACTGGGATTGGCAGCCCAAAGCCGTGAGCAACCCCAGCAAAGACAATTCCCTCCAGCAGCTCAAGCGCCGCTCGAAGGCATCGGGCAGCACCGGTCCCTGTCGTTCGTCTGGGACTCCTTTCCCTGGCGTGCCATCAGGTGCCAGCGCCCTCGACGCTGACCCCACGCAGCAGCAGATCCTTCATCGTGTTCTTGGCTCAGACCCCCGGCTGGGGGAGCCTCGACCAGTGAGCCCAGGCCCTGTTTCGCAGTCTCGGGACTAGCGGCCAACCCAGCCTGGTCTGCAACCAGCTCAACGGCCCCATGCTCAGCATCACCGAACAGCAGGCGCAGAAACTGCGGGTCCTGGGCGGCATACGCAGCGTGAAAGCGGATGCGGCGGTACGCCTGGAGTCGCCGATTCCGGGTTCAACCAGCAAGACGCAATCCAGCAGCGGTGAAAGCCTGTCCTGGGGTGTCCGCGCCGTGGAGCAGGGCAACGACGTGTCCCAGTGAGGCAACATCGCCAGCGACACCGTTGCCTTTGTCATTGATTCCGGTGTGCTGAGCACCACAGGCGATCTCAGCCTGGCCAAAACCAGCAGTTGGCTCCGAAGCTAGATCAGCGGCGAAACCGCCTCGATCGATGGTGCCCTGGCCGATGACAAAGGCGTGGTGGGTGTCGCCAAGGACGCCCAGGTGGTGTCGTTGAAGGTGTTCGACAGCAGTGGTGGGGGTGATCAACAACAACGGCTCGACAAGAGCAAAGTGATGCTCGAGTGAGCCTGGGGGGAGGATTCAGATCCTCCTCTGAAACAGCCGTAAAGAATGCCGCCAACCTGGGATTCGAGTTGTCGCAGGAGCTAGCAATGATAGGAAAGATGCCGATAGCTATTCCCCTATGGCCGCGCCCCATGTTGCTGGCCTGCTGCTTGCTGGGGACGTTCGGGCCAACTCAGCGGTGACCGACTCCTTACGACTCCGACACAGCCGATCCCTTTGACCTGGGCCTGATCCTCTGGGGAACGACCAGCAGCGACGTGATGACAGGCGGCACCACAGCAACAGCCATGGGGGCCAACCAGATTGACATGCTCACTGGAGGCGGCGTTGCCGACGTGTTACTGCTTGGCGACAGCCGAAAAGTCTTTTACGACCACCTCAACAGCGATAATTTATGCACATCCGGCTATGCCCGAGTCAAGGATTACAAGTCTGGTGAAGACAAGCTGCAGCTGCGCAGCCCAGGGCACCTTCAAACGGTCTGAAGCGGCGCTCTTTCCCCCTACCAGGATCGCAACAGCAATGGCATACGCGACAAGGGCAGTTGCAACCGTGACGAGCTAGTCGCCGCCTTGGAGACTACCACAACTCTAAAATAGCAGCAATATCCCATTGACTTACAATAGGCCTTTTGATTTGATCTCAGCCTTTTGCACAGCGATGCGGCCTAGCCTACAATAGACCGTCCTAAAACTTCAACCAAACACCCTTTAATCAAACATCCTTCAATCAAACATCCTTCAATCAAACACCCTTCAATCAAACACCCTTCAATCAAACACTGCAGTACGCCCGCGATACACCATCACCTGGCGGCGCAGATGCAGGCGCAGGGCCCTGGCCAGGGCCAGGCGTTCACAGTCTCGGCCCTTGCGGATCAGATCCTCCACTTCATCGCGGTGGCCCACGTGCACGGTGGCCTGCTCGATGATTGGGCCTCCGTCGAGCTCTTCAGTCACGTAGTGGGCGGTGGCGCCAATCAGCTTCACGCCCCGCTCCCAGGCCCTGTGGTACGGCTGAGCGCCCTTGAAGGCAGGCAGAAAGGAATGGTGGATGTTGATCACCTGGTTCCCCTGCATGCCCTCGCCGCGGAAGCGGGTTAGAAAACCGGGGCTGAGCACCTGCATGTACTTGGCCAGCACAACCAGCTCGATGTTGTGTTCGGCCAGCAGCGCGAGTTGCTGCTGCTCGGCATCGCCCTTATTCGCGGCCGTCATCGGCCCATGGGCATAGGTGGCGCCGAAGCCCTCGGCCAGCGCACGCATATCCGGGTGGTTGGAGACCACCAGAGGCACGGTCATCGGCAGCTCGCCGGCCCGGGTACGCCAGAGCAGATCCACCAGGCAGTGGTCCTGTTTGCTCACGAAGATCGCCACCCGCGGCAACGCATCGGAGAAGTGCACCTGGCCCTCCCCCCCCAGGCGCTCAGCCAGGGCCGCCACCGCCGGTGCAATCGCACTGCGGGGCAGGCCGAAGCCCGCCAGGGCCCATTCGATGCGGCTGAGGAACAGACCGGCCCCCAGGTCGGTGTGGTGGTCGGCGTGGCGGATGTTGCCACCGTTCGCCGCCACCCAGCCGGAGAGTTCGCTCACCAGGGCGGGCCGGTCCGGACAGATCACCTGCAGGATCGCGGTGGCGCTAGTCGACGCGGAGGGCGGCATGGGCAGGGGGCCTGTCGGGCCCTACATCAGATGCATGCGTAGCACCTCGCGGTTGGCGCGCCGCACCCGGACCCGGATCGTGGTCTTGCCCAAGCGCTCGTGGGCCGCAACCCGGTGGCAGCCGTTGAATCCCCAGAGCTGGCCGTCCACCTCCAGCACGTCGATCGGCTCCCGCTGACCCTCGGCGGCGATCGACTCCATCAACACGGCCACCTTGGCCTCATCGAGAGCCCTCTCCAGGGGACGGCGGATCGAGGCCAGGGGCACCACGGCTTCACGCACGGACTCAACTCATAGTCACTCCGTTTTAGCGTCCCATTGCGGGGTCGAGCTGATCCACTGCCCGTGCCCCATGGGTTGCAAGCGGCGACAAGCCCCAGGTGCGCGGCCCGCAGCGTCGATAAAGTCAGCCCCAAGACCCACCGCCGATCCCGATGGCCACGCTCCTGCCGGCCTCCAACCCGCTCAACAGCCTGATGCAGTCCCTGCGTCGGCTCCTGATGCTCGCTCTGGCCGCCGTGCTCTGCTTCGGCCTCACCGCCTGCAGCGGCGCCCAGGCCAAGCCCCCCAGCCTCAGCAGCGAGGACATCGCCGTGATTGAGCGCCAGGCGCAAGGCTTCCTGGCGGCACGGGACCGCCTACCCGAACTGGCCACCCTGGTGAAGCAGCGCGACTGGACCTTTACCCGCAACCTGATCCACGGCCCGATGCAGGAAGTGGGTCGCCAGATGCTCTACATCAACCAGCGGCTGCTGCCCGCCGATCGGGCCGAGGCCACCAAACTGGCCACCCAACTCAAGACCGCTCTAGCCGACCTCGATGAGGCCGCCCGCTTGCAGGACGCCGAAAACCTGCGCAAGGCCTACATCGCCGTGGCTAGTGGCTTCGGCAAATACGCCCAGATCCTGCCGCAGCAGGTGCAGGAAGATCTCAAGCAGATCTGAGCCTCAAGCTGATCAGACCCACGCCGCCAGCTCGGTCCTGGTGGTTGGAGCCGGCGCGATCGGCTTGATGGCGGCCTGGCGTCTGGCGCTGGCGGGTCACCGGGTGAGCGTGGTGGATCCGGCGCTGGCCCTGGAGCCAGGCCTGCGGACCCTGACCGGCAGCCAGGCCGCCCTTGGGGTGCTGATGGCCCGGGTGTTCCTCCGCTCCAGTGGCCGCGGCTGGCGGCTACGCCAGCGCAGCCATGCACTCTGGGGGCAGTGGCTGGCGGAACTGGAAGGGCGGGGGTACC
>JBIKUY010000118.1:0-6100 GCA_044347355.1 Prochlorococcaceae cyanobacterium
GCGGATGCGGCATCGCTCCCGCGGTTCCGGCACCATCAGGGCCAGGTGCAGGCGCAGCACCCCGGCCCAGGCCCCCCGGTGCGGCGGGATCTGCTTGTGCGGCGACAGGATCGAGAAGAAGGCGGTGGTGCAGCCGGGTATGGCGCCCAGCACCCGCATCGTTTCCGGGCAGCGGCGGGCGTTCTCCGTGCAGTTCATGCCCACGCCCTTGAGAAAGAAGGTCTTCCAGTTGTCGTCTTTCTGGATGCTGCCCACCTCCCGCAGGATGTCCTGGAAGTTGGGCATGGCCTCCCGGTAGGCCATCACCGCATCCAGCTCGTGGCGGGCCTGCTGCCAGCTGGCTTCCACCTCGCGAATCCAGCCGAACTGCTCCGCTGCGAACACCGGCCGATCGCCGTGAACCGCGAAGCGGCACACCAGGCTCTCCAGTGCGCCATGGATCCAACGGCGCAGCCGGGCTTTGCGGCTGCGGGCCGGGAAGGTCCAGTGACGCTTGGCCAGATCCTGGCGGTTGCCATCGCAACGGGGGTGGTGGTCACCGAGGGTCAAGGGGGTTTTGCTTGCGAGTGCTGTCGAGCGTATGCAGGCTCTCAGCGGGCGGTCTGGCTCGACCACCCCTAGGATTGGCGCGTTCCGTCAGCAGTGACGTGGGGATTGGCTTAGTGCCGGTTCCCGAAGGCGTCGCCGGCTGGCCATATCCCCACCAGGAGGAGGTGTCCATGCAAGCCAGTTGTTTCACCAAGGGTCTGCTGATCGCGGAGAACGCCGGCTGATTTCGGCATCTCAACCCTGATCAAACGGTTCCGCGATCGATGCGGACCCGGCGAGAGCCCCCGATGGTCTGGATCTCCACCCGGAGAAGCAGGCCACCGGGGGCATCGCTTTTGGAGCCTCTTTTGCGGCCCGGCTTGCCTTCGGGGTGTGGGGCTTGGCACGGGCCATTGTGTGCTCTGGCACAGGGCACCTGGTTGTTGGGCTGGTACCGCTTGAAACTGTGGTCGGCGCATTGCGCCCATTTGTGTGAGGAACACCACCATGAAACTCTTCCAGCAACTGCTGGTGGCGCCTGCAGCCCTGGGCCTTCTGGCTCCCATGGCCGCCACCGCCGCCGATGTCAACCTCTCCGGCGTCAACCAGTACTCCACCGAGGAGCAGGTCACCAGCATTTCCCAGTTCTCGGACGTTCGTCCGACCGACTGGGCTTACCAGGCTCTCTCCAACCTGATTGAGCGCTACGGCTGCGTCGCCGGCTATCCCGACGGCACCTACCGCGGCCAGAAGGCCATGACGCGCTTCGAGGCCGCCGCTCTGCTGAACGCCTGTCTCGACCGCGTCACCGAAGTGACCGACGAGCTCAAGCGCCTAATGGCCGAGTTCGAGAAGGAACTCGCCATCCTCAAGGGCCGCGTGGATGGCCTGGAGGCCAAAGTGGGTGAGCTGGAGGCCAACCAGTTCTCCACCACCACCAAGCTGAACGGTATCGCCACCATGGTGGTCGGCGGCGCCGGCAACACCGGTTTCGGTGACAACGTCACCGTGAACTACGACGTTCGGCTGAACTTCGACACCAGCTTCACCGGCAAGGACCTGCTGCGCACCACCCTCCGGGCTGGCAACTTCGCTGACTCGGTGTTCGGTCAGGGCAACACCGCTCTGGAAGTGGCCTTCCAGGAAGACGCTGGCGCCAACACCGGTGTTGACACCGTTGGCATTAACCGCCTCTTCTACAAGTTCCCCTTCGCCGACGGCTTCACCGCCACCGTGGGTGCCAAGGTCCGTCAGGACGACATGCTGGCCATGTGGCCCAGCGCCTACCCGGCTGACACGGTCCTCGACCTGTTCACCTACGCCGGCGCCCGTGCCACCTACAGCCTGAACCTGGGTGCCGGTCTCGGCATCTCCTGGCAGAAGGAAGGCTTCAGCATCAGCGCCAACTACGTGTCCAACGAGGGCGCCGCTGAGGATGCCCTGGTGGGCGCTGGTGAAGACCTCACCGCCACCTTCCAGCTCGGCTATGCCGCTGAAAGCTGGGGTGCCGCCTTCGCCTACACCTACGCCGACTTCAGTGGCTTCGGTGATGTCAATGCCATTGGCCTGAGTGGCTACTGGTCTCCTCTGGACGCTGGCTGGGCTCCTTCGATCAGCGCCGGCTTCGGCTTCTCTGATCAGGGCAATCCCTTCCGCAACGGCAGCGATGATGCCTGGAGCTGGATGGTGGGTCTGCAGTGGGCCGACTCCTTCATGGAGGGCAACGCCCTGGGCATGGCTCTGGGTAGCGCCGGCTCCGCTTCTAAGGGCAAGTGCAGCCGTTTCGGCGGCGGCAATTGCACCGGCGGCATCTGGATCCCCAATGGTCGTGAGACCCTGGCCTACGAACTCTGGTACAAGTTCCAGGTCACCGACAACATCAGCGTCACCCCCGCCTTCTTCTGGGTTGGTAACGACGGTGCTGATGACACCTACGGCGGTCTCATCAAGACCACCTTCAAGTTCTGATTCGTCAGAACCCTGCGGGATCGGGGCTGGTCTCCTCACACATCGCCAGCCCTACCGCGTTTCATCACTTCTCACCACCTTTCCTCGAGTCCGATCCTTCGGTTCTCACCCCGGTTGTCGCCGGGGTTTTTTTATAGCCAAGCTCAGGCGCTCCGCCGGCGGGGGTTGTCTAGGTTGAGAACCCCGCCAGCAGTCAGCGCTTGTCCCGCACCCGGCCTGCTCAGGTTGAATCCGACCCTTACCGGGTGCTCGGTGTCTCGCCTCAGGCCAGTGGAGCGGAGATCAAGGCTGCCTATCGGGCCCTGGTGAAGCGTCACCATCCCGACGCCGGCGGCGATACCAGCACGATCCTGGCCCTTAATGCCGCCTGGGAGGTGCTGGGTGACGGTGATCGCCGCCGGCGCTATGACGCCCAGCAGCTGCCGGATGCCCTGACCAAGGCAGCCGCCGAGGGGTTGGCTCGACCAGCCGGGCGCCCCGGTGCAGGAGCCCTCGGCGAAGAGGAGATCGCTCTCTGGATGCAGCAGGTCTACGGCCCTATCGATCGCCTGCTCGGCCAGGTGGTTAACCCCTTTGCTGCCCAGTTGCGGGCGCTAGCCGCAGACCCTTACGACGACACCCTGATGGAGGCGTTCTGCGCCTTCCTGGAGCAGTGCCAGGCTCGCCTGGCTCGGGTCGAAACGTTGTATCGCTCCCGGCCATGTCCGGCCGGGCTCAAGGAGCTGGGGCTTGATCTCTATCACTGCCTCAGCCTGATGAAGGACGCCCTGGTTGACCTGGAGCGCTTCACCATGGGGTATGTCGACAGCTATCTCCGCGATGGCCGCGAGCTGTTGCGCCAGGCCAAGGCACGGCGCAACCTCCTGCATCAGCGCTGCCGTCAGTTGCGCCGCTGAGGGTTTATGAGCCGGGATAGGGCTCCAGCTGGTCCAGCCGCAGCCATACATCAGGCACCGGCCGCCGCCAGCGCAACTGGGCGTAGTTATCTTTCACCAACAGCACTTCACCCGGCCCTTCAAAGATGTAGTCGGGGGGCTGGGCATCGCTGGCTCCGGCCTCCATACTGCCCTGGTAGCTCTGGCGGTTCACCCGCACGAGGCTGCCCTTCTTGATCGGCGCGGGCGCAGCGGCTTGAGCAGCGGGGCCGGGAGCTTCGCTGCTGGGGGCTTCAGGGGCCATGGCTGGGGGCATCAGTGTGGCCAGGCTAGGCCGCCTTGCTCTGCCAAGGGTTCTAGCCTCCAGCAATCACGGCGTGAACAAGGCGTGCGGTTGTTGCTTCTGGGCTGTTCCGGATTTGTGGGCCGCGAGCTGGTGCCCTTCCTGCTGGAACTCGGCCACCACCTCACCCTGGTGAGCCGCCAGGCCGACCCCTTCCCCACCCTGGCTGGGGAGCGCCTGGTGTGTCTGCAGCTCGATCCTGCCCAGGCGAAAAACTGGCAGCACGATGGGTTGATCCAGGCCCTGGCGGCGGCTGAGGGGGTGGTGAACCTGGCCGGCGAGCCGATTGCCGAGAAGCGCTGGACCTCTGCCCAGCGGGAGTTGCTGCTCAGCAGTCGGCTGGCCACCACGGAGCATCTGGTCCAGGCCATGGCCCGGTTGGAGAACCCACCGGCCGTGCTGGTGAATGCTTCGGCCGTCGGCTTCTATGGCACCAGTGAGACCGACAGCTTCACCGAGGAGAGTGCTCCTGGCCGCGACCTGCTGGCTGAGATCTGTCAGCGCTGGGAGGAGGCCGCATTACGCCGACCTCCTGGCTGCCGTCTGGTGATCCTGAGGATCGGCATCGTGCTCGGTCCGGATGGTGGGGCCCTCAGCAAGATGCTGCCGGTGTTCCGGATGGGCTTTGGCGGCCCTCTGGGCAACGGTCGCCAATGGATGAGCTGGATCCACCGCCACGATCTCTGTCGCCTGATTGGCCGCGCTCTCGACGATGCCTCCTTCGTCGGGGCCTATAACGCGGTTGCTCCCCAGCCCATCACGATGGCAGGCTTCACCGCTGAACTGGGACGCACCTTGGGCCGGCCCAATTTGCTGCCAGTGCCTGGGCCCCTGTTGCAGATCGTGTTGGGGGATGGGGCGAAGGTGGTGCTGGAAGGCCAGCGAGTGTTAGCCCAGCGTCTGGAGGCCCAGGGCTTCCAGTTTCAGTACCCAGAGCTCAGCGCTGCCCTCGCCGCTGCCACCAGCCCAGGGCGCCGCTGACCAGGGCAGAGGCCATCAACAGGCCGATCGCCGGCGTGAACACCGGCTCCCAGAGCTGTTGAAACAGGGTGAGGGGCGTCTCGATCTTCTGGCTATGGAACACCACCGCTACAGCGAACCACAGGGCCCCGGCGATCACCAGGAACACGTCGATCACCAGCACCAGGTCGATCCCGTTCTTCAGCCGCTGTAGCAACGACTGCGCTTGGGCTTCAGCCATTGAGCCAGGCCTTCACTTTCTCCATCGCAGCCCAGCCGGGGCGGCGCCGCAGGCCGTCGGCTATCGAGTCCTGGAGTTCACTGGCCAGTTCCGGGGCCATCGCCATCACCCGCAGCACGATCTCGATATGTTCCCGCACGCCCTTGGTTCCGGTCTCCAGCATCGCCAGGCTGAGGTTGACGCGGGCCTGGGGGTCCTGGGGATTGAGCTTCACGGCGGTGCGGGCGGCCCGCAGGGCCTCCAGGGGCTGTCCGTCGAGAAGTTGCAGCCAGGCCAGGCAGGTCCAGCCGGCAGACTGGCGCGGAGCCTGCTGGGTGATCGCCACAAAATCGGCGATGAGCTCGCCGGCTGGGGCTCCAGCGTTGTAGCGGCTGATTGCCTGGTCAAACAACGAGCTTTCTCCGCTTTCGCCGGTGGCGGGGCTGTTGGTAGTGGCGGTCTGGTCGGTCACGGGGATGGGTAGGGGGCTGCCGGTCGTGCCCTCAGATTGCCACTCGGAGTTGCCCGGTGGTTCGGCACTCTCCCACCCCTTACACGGCGAAGGAGCTGCCGCAGCCGCAGGTCTGGGTGGCGTTGGGATTGGTGAAGTTGAAGCCGCCGCCGATCAGAGCGCTGGAGAAATCCAGCTGCATTCCGTAGATGTAGAGCAGGCTCTTGGGGTCGCACACCACCTCGAAGCTCGGGGCATCAGCGGGCTCGTAGGTGTACCGCTCATCGTCGGCCTGAATCCCTTCGTTTTCGATGAAGTCCATGGTGTAGCTCATACCGCTGCACCCGCCTGAGCGCACGCCCACCCTCAGCACCTTGCCCACACCCTGCTGCTGCATCAGCGCCGCCAGCTGCCTCATGGCCGGCTCGGTGATCAGGACCCCCTTCCCATCTTTGGCTGTGTGGGTGGCTGTTGGGGTTTGGCTGGCCTGGGGGGCGGCCGTTTCTGGAGGGGCTGTTTCGGTGCTCATGTCCGGATTGATCGCAAAACGCGCCTGCTGCCACCACTGTATGGAGCCTGCCCTGGTGCTGCCTGGTCGCTGCACTGCCGCTCCGAACCACTACCGGCAGGGCCGGCTCCATAGAGTCGGCGCACGTTTGTGGATTGGGCGGTGCGCGTCGCCATCGTGGGTGCGGGATTGGCCGGCTTGGCGGCGGCGGTGGATCTCGTGGACGCCGGCCACCAGGTGGACCTCT
>JBIKUY010000119.1:0-6086 GCA_044347355.1 Prochlorococcaceae cyanobacterium
CGATGCCCCTGCTGCGCCAGCGGGTGAGCGCCGCATTGGCCCAGAGCTATCCCGACGTGGAAGTGCCCCGCGACGCCTTCTGCACCTTCGGCTCCTGGGTCGGCTCCGACCGCGACGGCAATCCCTCCGTAACCCCGGAGATCACCTGGCGGACAGCCTGTTACCAGCGCCAGATGATGCTGGAGCGCTACATCCGCTCGGTGGCCGAGCTACGCGACCAGCTCAGCATCTCGATGCAATGGAGCCAGGTGAGTCCGGCCCTGCTGGAATCCCTCGAACTGGACCGGCTGCGCTTTCCGGAGATCTACGAGGAACGGGCGGCCCGCTACCGGCTTGAGCCTTACCGGCTCAAGCTCAGCTACGTGCTGGAGCGGTTGCGACTCACGGAAGCCCGCAACCGGCTGCTGGCCGATGCTGGCTGGGAATCACCCTGCGACAGCAGCAGCAGCAACGTCCCCCTGCCCGGCGGCAACCTGGGTGCCAGCACCGGCCCCAGCGCACAGGAGCTCCACTACGGCTCGGTGGACGAATTCCGCAGCGACCTGGAGCTGGTGCTCGAGAGCCTGGAGAGCACTGGTCTGAGCTGTGAATCCCTGCAACACCTGATCAGCCAGGTACAGATCTTCTCCTTCTGCTTGGCAAGCCTCGACATCCGCCAGGAAAGCACCCGCCACAGCGACGCCCTCGATGAGCTGAGTCGCTACCTCCAGCTGCCCGTGCCGTATGGGGAGATGGACGAGCAGCAACGGATCGACTGGCTGCTGTCCGAACTGCAGACCCGCCGGCCCCTGCTACCCGCCGCCAACCTCTGGAGCGATGCCACGGCCGAGACCTTCGCCGTGTTGCGCATGGTGAAGCGGCTGCAGGCGGAGTTCGGCACCCGCATCTGCCACACCTACGTGATCTCGATGAGTCACACGGTGTCCGATCTTCTGGAAGTACTGCTGCTGGCCAAGGAGGCCGGGCTGGTGGATCCGGTGGCCCAGCGCTCCTCTCTGCTGGTGGTGCCGCTGTTCGAAACGGTGGAAGACTTGCAGGGCGCCCCGGCGGTGATGGAAGCCCTCTTCCAAAAGCCCCTCTACCGGCAACTGCTGGCCGGCAGGGATGGCAACGAGCCGCTGCAAGAGGTGATGCTCGGCTACTCAGACAGCAACAAGGACTCAGGCTTCCTCTCCAGCAACTGGGAGATCCACAAGGCCC
This sequence comes from Prochlorococcaceae cyanobacterium, assembly GCA_044347355.1. Lineage (GTDB taxonomy): Bacteria > Cyanobacteriota > Cyanobacteriia > PCC-6307 > Cyanobiaceae > NIES-981. Next base: position 1,201 of record JBIKUY010000119.1, read on the forward strand.
AGATTGCCCTGCAGCGGCTGGCCACCCGCCACGGTATGGCCCTGCGCATCTTCCACGGCCGCGGTGGCTCAGTGGGCCGAGGCGGCGGGCCGGCCTACCAGGCGATCCTGGCCCAGCCCAGCGGCACCCTGCGGGGACGCATCAAGATCACCGAGCAAGGAGAGGTGCTGGCCTCCAAATACTCCCTGCCGGAACTCGCCCTGTTCAACCTGGAGACCGTGACCACGGCGGTGATCCAGAACAGCCTGGTGAGCACGCCGGTGGACGACACGCCTAGCTGGAACGAGCTGATGGGCAAGCTGGCCGCCCGCTCCCGCGACTTCTATCGGGCCCTCGTACACGACAATCCCGACCTGGTGGCCTTTTTTCAACAGTGCACCCCGATCGAGGAGATCAGCAAGTTGCAGATCTCCAGCCGCCCGGCTCGGCGCAAGAGCGGCGCGAAGGACCTGTCCAGCCTGCGTGCAATCCCCTGGGTGTTCGGCTGGACCCAGAGCCGCTTCCTGTTGCCCAGCTGGTTTGGCGTTGGTGCCGCCCTGCAGGAGGAACTGGAGCGGGATCCAGCCCAGTTGGAGTTGTTGCGGCTGCTGTACCAACGTTGGCCCTTTTTCCGCATGCTGATCTCCAAGGTGGAGATGACCCTCTCCAAGGTGGACATCGACCTGGCCCACCACTACGTGCAGGCCCTAGGACGCAGCAACGATCGCGAGGCCTTCGAACAGATCTTCCAGACCATCGCCGCCGAATTCGGCCTCACCCGCGATCTGGTGCTACAGATCACAGGTCATCAGCGCCTCCTGGATGGCGATCCAGCCCTCCAGCTCTCGGTGGACCTGCGCAACCGCACGATCGTTCCCCTCGGGTTTCTGCAGGTGGCGCTACTGCGCCGCCTGCGCGATCAAAACCGCCAGCCGCCGATGAGTGAGCCCGACAGTCCGGGGCACGACGGCCGCACCTACTCCCGCAGCGAGCTACTGCGTGGGGCGCTGCTCACGATCAATGGCATTGCCGCAGGCATGCGCAATACCGGCTGAACCGCCACGAGGTCACCCTGGGCTCCCTGTTGCTCCCCTTCCGCCACCTCACACCCGCCCCACGCCTGCGGGCGGGCTACCAGTTGCTGAGCGATGGTCCGGCTGCGGCCGAGGCCCTTGATGCGCTGCTGGTCCAGGCCGGTGAACGTCCCCGCGGGACCGAGCGCTGGAAGCGGGTACTGGCGCGCAGCCTCTGGTATCTGCGCATCGAAACCGATACGGACCAGGTGGTGGGATTCGTGCGCGCCACCAGCGACCGGGCGCTCAATGCCAACCTCTGGGACCTCTGGGTCGATCTCCAAGATCCCTTCCGCGATGAACTGATGCAGTCCCTGGTGCACGCCGCCCTGGGGCGAATGCGCCGGGAGCTACCCGGCTGCAGCATCTCCCTGTCGGCCGCCCCCTCCGCCCAGGCGGCCCTTGAGCGCTGCGGCTTCGTGGTCGACCCCAATGGAATCCGGGCCATGGGGATGAATCTGGGTCTGGACGCCTGAGCTGCTGCACCAACCCTCCAGCCACCAACCCTCCAGCCAACCAGGGACACAAAAAGCCCCCTCCGCTGAAGCGAAGGGGGCTGGACCTCAGGACTCCATCAGGCAGTGAACGAGCATGGAGGGACTCGAACCCCCGACCCTCAGAACCGGAATCTGATGCTCTATCCAACTGAGCTACATGCCCGCGCAGGTGGCTGTGAACCGGACCTTGGCAGATGATGACGGATGGATCCCGAGCAACCGCCTGGAAACAGCCCACGCAGGGCTTTGGGCGGATGGGCCTACCTTAACCGCTCACCGCACCAGAGCCATCCGGCTGCAACGCCTGGACCTGCAGCAGTTCCGCAACATTGAGCGGCTGGAGCTCAGCCTTGATGCGCCGCGCCTGCTGGTGGTGGGAGCGAACGGGGAGGGCAAGTCCAACCTGTTGGAAGCCGTGGAATTGCTGGGCAGCCTGCGCTCCCATCGCACCGGCAGCGACCGCGACCTGATCCGCCATGGCCACAGCACTGCTGTGCTGCGGTGTCGTACGGCTAGCAACGATCTGCTGCAGCTGGAGCTGCGGCGGCAGGGGGGACGCCGGGCCAGCCGCAACGGGAAGGTGCTGGAACGGCAGCACGAGCTGCTCGGCTCCCTGCGCTGCGTGGGATTCAGCACTCTCGATCTGGAACTGGTGCGGGGGGAGCCAGCCATCCGGCGCCACTGGCTCGACCGGGTGGTGCTGCAGCTGGAGCCGGTCTACGCCGATCTCCTCAGCCGCTATGGGCGGCTGTTGCGCCAGCGCAGCCAGCTGTTGCGCCGCAGCCTGGGCGGGCACAACCTCGAGGCCCTGCTGGACAGCTTCGATCTGCAGATGGCCGTAATCGGCACCCGCCTGCACCGCCGCCGCCACCGGGCCCTGCTCCGCCTGGAACCCCTGGCCGCCGCCTGGCAGAGCCGGCTCAGCGGAGGACGGGAGGCCCTGCGGCTGGGGTACCGCAGCGGCACCCAGCTGGAGGGGCCGGATGCCGAGGAACCCTGGCGGCAGGCCATGGCCGCCCAACTGCTGGCCCAGCGCCAGGAGGAGCTCCGTCTAGGCCAGTGCGGCGTGGGTCCCCACCGCGACGAAGTGGAGCTGCTGCTTGCCGAGCAGCCCGCCCGGCGCTACGGCTCCGCCGGCCAGCAGCGCACTCTGGTGCTGGCCTTGAAGCTGGCGGAACTGGAGCTGGTGCAACTGGTGGTGGGCCAGCCGCCGCTGCTGTTGCTCGACGATGTGCTGGCCGAACTCGACCCCCAGCGCCAGGGTTTGCTGCTGGAAGCGGTTGGGGAAGGCCACCAGTGCCTGGTAAGCACCACCCATCTGGGCGCCTTCACAGGCGGCTGGCGGCAGCGCTGCCAGGTGATCCGCATGCAGGCCGGCAGGGCAACCTCGTCGGCCGACACGTAGTGTGGGCCACCTTGTCCGGCTGTCTTCGATGACCCAAAGCCTGCCCTGCCTCCACCCCAACCCGGGATGGACCGGAGCCACCACCAACTCCACAGGAGTTTCAACCGGCACAACCGAGCCTCTCCATCAGGCCCCGGCACCGCCGCTCAGTGACACCACCAGCTCCGACACGGTGGGCAAGCACTGCATCCTCGAGCTCTACGCCTGCGACAGCTCCAGGCTCGACGACGAAGCTTTCCTCAGGGACACCATCACCACCGCTGCGAAACGGGCTGGTGCCACCCTGCTGAATCTGATCACCCACCGGTTCGAGCCCCAGGGTGTCACCGGCCTGGCCCTGTTGGCCGAGTCGCACATCTCCATCCACACCTGGCCGGAATCCGGCTACGCCGCGGTGGACGTGTTCACCTGTGGTGATCACACCATGCCCGAACGGGCATGCGCGGTGCTCGCCGCCGAACTCGGTGCCGGCAGCCACAAGCTCACCAGCTTCCGCCGCGAAACCCCAGCCGCCATTGCCGACAGTGAACGGGAGCCTGCCCTGGCGGCCTGAGGCCCCTTACAGCTGCCGATTCAGTTTGCCGCTCACCAGGCCCTCCAGATCGAGGGCCACGGCGGTGAAGCCCAGATCCAGCAGACCCTGCACCAGCGCCTCGCGCAGCTGATCCTCCCGCCAGCGGCTGAGGGCTTCCTTCAAGCAGGCCGCCGGCAGTTCAATGCGGGCGGTGTGGCCCTGGCTGCGCACCCGCACCTCGGGCCAGCCTTGCTGGCGCAGCAGGTCTTCAGCGGCCGCCACTTGCCGAAGCCGGGCGGCAGTAATCGGCTCGCCATAAGGAAAGCGGGAGGCCAGGCAGGGCTGGGCAGGCTTGTCCCACCAGGGCAGTCCCAGCGCCCGAGAGATCCGGCGCACCGCCGCCTTGTCGATCTGCTGATCAGCCAGGGGGGAGCACACCCCAAACTCCTGGGCAGCACGGATCCCGGGGCGATAGTCCAGGAGATCGTCGGCGTTCACCCCGTCGAGCACCTGGGCGGCGCCGGCCTCCCGGGCAATCGGGGCCAACAGCTGATGCAGTTCCCGCTTGCAGGCGTAGCAGCGGTCGGTGGGATTGCTGGCGTACGAGGGATCGGCCAGTTCGGCGGTGGGAACCTCCCGATGGGCGATCCCTAGCCAGTGGGCCTGCTCAGCCGCTTCCCGACGCAGATGGGGGGCAAGGGCTGGCGACACTCCGGTAATCGCCACGGCCCCCGCCCCCAATTGCTCCACGGCGATGGCCGCCACCAGGGCGCTGTCCACCCCACCGGAATAGGCCACCACCACCCTATCCAGAGCCGCCAGCTCAGCACGTAGGGCGGCCAACCCCTCCTCCAGGGGACGCGGGAGGGGCTCCAGCAGGGAAAAGAACATCAGACTGGCCCGGGCCTGGAGGGCGTAAGGGGATCCTGGCAAACTCCGCCGCCGACTGACGGACGGGTCAACCCCGATAGCATCGAGTCACGCACCCGCCAGCCATGAGCCCCAGCAGCACCCAGACGCCGCAGCGGGGCACCGGCCGGGGAATCGGTATCCGTACTGCAGCCGGCAGCGATGAACGGGCCCACGGCCAGCTACACGTGTACGACGGCGACGGCAAGGGCAAGAGCCAAGCGGCCCTGGGGGTGGTGCTGCGCACGATCGGCCTGGGCATCTGTGAGCAGAAACGCACTCGGGTGCTGCTGCTGCGCTTCCTCAAAGGCCCCGGCCGCGCCTACGACGAGGACGGAGCGATTGAAGCTCTGCAGCAGGGCTTTCCCCATCTAATCGACCAGGTGCGCACCGGCCGTGGCGACTTTTTCACGGCTCAGGAGGCGACCAAATTCGACCGCCAGGAGGCTCAGCGGGGCTGGGACATCGCCAAGGGAGCCATCGCCTCCGACCTGTATTCAGTGGTGGTG
>JBIKUY010000120.1:0-6066 GCA_044347355.1 Prochlorococcaceae cyanobacterium
CTGACCAGCGTTGATGAATTCGCCGCGGGCATCGGCCTGGGCGACCACCTTGGTGAAGGCGTCAAACATGGCTCTGAGAAAGCTGACGTCGAAGCTCAGACCCTAGACACAGGCGCTGAGCCGACGCGAGCTCCGGCCACTGCTGTCAGGATCGGGGCTTGCCGGGATGATCCGACGATGGCCCTCGCCCCGCTCAGCTGGTCGGACCTGGAGGAGCGGGTGGCAGGCCATCCGGCCCGCAGCGGCTGCGGCCGCAGTGAAGGAGCCACCAATGCCCAGGCCAGGTTGCGCTTGTTCGGCCAGCAGGAGAGCGCCGTACAGGTCACCCTCTATCGGGATCACCATGCCTGGTGCCCCTACTGCCAGAAGGTGTGGCTGTGGCTTGAGGAGCGCCGCATCCCCTACCGGGTGGAGAAGGTGACGATGTTCTGCTACGGCAACAAAGAGAGCTGGTACAAAAGCCTGGTGCCCTCGGGGATGCTGCCTGCCTTGGCGCTGAATGGCCAGCTGGTCACCGAGAGCGACCGGATCCTGGACGTGCTGGAGCAGGCCTTCGGCAGCTTGGGGCCCGGCATGGCAGATCCGGTAGTGCTACCGCTGCGCCGCCTGGAGCGCCTGCTGTTCCGGGCCTGGTGCCAGTGGTTATGCGTGCCGCATGGCCGCCAGGGCGATGCCCAGGCCCAACAGCAGTTCCACCAGTGGGCCACCGCCATGGAACAGGCCCTGGTCGCTGCTGGCGGCCCGTTCTTCCTGGGCGCTGAGTTGGGCACGGCCGACCTGGTGTTCGTGCCCTATGTGGAACGGATGAACGCCTCGCTTGCCTATTACAAGGGCTACCTGCTGCGCCAGGAGCACCCGGCCATCGACCGCTGGTTCCGGGCCCTGGAGCAGCGCAGCACCTACCGGGGCACCCAGAGCGACTTCCACACCCATTGCCACGACCTGCCGCCACAGATGGGCGGCTGTTATGCCAACGGCAGCCCCCGCCAACGCCAGCTAGCCAAGCGAATTGATAGCGGACCTTGGCCCATCGTGGACGGGGAGGTGGGCGACCCTGAAACCAGTGAGCCCACCCCCGCGGACCTCACACAGGACAATCCCGCCCACACCGCTCTGGCACGGGTGCTGCGCCACCGCGCAGTGCTGCTGGAGCGCAACCCCCTCGGCGCCGGCGGCTTCGACCTACCCCTGCGCACGGCTCTCACCGCCTTGGTCCAGCACCAGACCCTCACACCGCCACCGGGCTCGGCCAGGGGCTTGCGCCACCTGCGCGATCGCATCAGCGTGCCGCGCGACATGCCGCTCCACGCCGGCCGGCTGCTGCGCCAGGCCCTGGAGCGCACTGCCGCCCAGGACCCCCTCAGCCCGGATGACCAGGGCGAGCCCATTAGCGAGCGCCATCGCCGCGATCAGGATCCCCAGCCATTCCTGCTGGCCACACCTAGCGTCTGATCAGTCCTGGCTGGCTGACACCATGCTGCGTCCTGATCCGGGGCCCGCTGGCCTTGCTCTGGGCCTGGCCGCCGTGGTGGCCCTGGGCGCCTTTCCCCCGTCCCTGGCCAGCCTGGAATTGCGGGGCTCCACCGTGTTCCAGAGGGCTCCCTGGCAGGTGGAGCTGGTGAGCTACACCACCGACGTGGGCCAGCTGAGGGCGGAATACTTCCTCACCGTGGAGCTGCCGGATGATGCCGGCGCAGCTCTGGGGGAACTGCAGATCCGCCAGACCCGGGGCGTGGACCGCAACTTCCAGTTCAGCCCCGACCGCACGGAGGCCTTCCTGGGACGGCCCCGCCGGCGGGGCGCTTCGCTGCCAGTGGAGGCCAGCTTTTCCCAGGAGGAGCGCCTGATCACCGTTCGCTTTCCCCAACCGGTGCCGCCGGGTTCCACCGTGACGGTGCGGCTCAAGCCCTGGACCAACCCGATGATGGCCGACACCTACATGTTCCAGGTGACGGCTTTTCCAGCAGGCGCCAACCCCACACCTGCCAAGCTTGGTTTCGGCGTCTTAAGGATCTACAGGAGCGACTGGCGCTGAATCGGGCAGGAGGGAGGAATGATGATGCAGCAGCTGCCACTGCTCACCATTGAATCCGTACACCAAGGTGTAGCGCGCTTGAACAACCGTGCCTTCGCTGGACTGGTCATCGCTGAATGTCGTCTCAGCAGCTTGGGCGTCGGCAAAGCGAAAGCGGTACAAACCAGCATCCACAACCTGATTACAACCCGGATACACCGTGCGCTCTACCACTTCGGCCTGGGGGTGAAGGGCCGTAAATCCGGCGAAGTAGTCGGCGATGGCCGTGTGGGAGTGGCGCGTGCGCGCTGAGAGGGTGGGCAGCAGCAAAGCATCCGGCGCATAAAGATCGGCCACGCCCTCCGGATCGCCCTCTTTCACAAGGTCAGCCCAGCGCTGGAAAAGGGCATCAACTGAGCCAGCATCAAGCGAAGCACAGCCTTCGGAATGGGCAGCTGGAAGAGCAATTGGAGCCAAGGCCGCTGCAGTTGCTGGCTGTCCGACCAGCAGGAATAAACAGAGCAACGGCGCAATCAGTAGCCGGAGCAGGACAGGCGATCGCCCCCAGGCCCGCCGAATCAGCTGCCGGGGAAGCGCAGGGTACGCCAATCTCCACTGGCGGTGCTCACCTCCACGCCAATTTCCACAGGTTGCTGGGCCGGACCGAACTGGTCTTGCCACCAGGACATCGCCTCCGCCCAGGCAGCGTCGAGCGACTCGTAGAGGTCGTCGAGTACCGGATGGGGCTGGCCCTGACGATCCACCAGCCGATAGTGGCGCTGATGCACGCGACCCGACTGCAGGGACTGGACAGAAGCCATCTCTCATTCCACCGAACAGCTCCATCATGGCCGCTGTGCCAACGAGAAACTGTCACCTTTGCGACAACGTCCTGTGTCAGAGCGCTTGACCCAGGCGGCCACTTGCGCTTTAGCAGCCGTCATCGCACAAACAGCATCTCGGCGAAGGTGGGCAGGGGCCAGAGAGCATCGTCCACCAGGGCTTCCAATCCATCCACCGCCGCCCGCAGTTGGGCCATACGGGGCAGGAGGGCGTCGGCGCAGTGGCGCAGGTGCTCCTCGGTGGAAGCTTCAACCCGCTGGGAGAGGGCCTGATCCAAGGATTCACAGCCGTCGTTGAGAGCACTGAGCAGTTGGGCCAACTGGTCGCGCACCGCCAGACTGGGCTGCAGGCCCATGGCCTGCTGTTGTTGCAGGGCTTGACCCAGCTCCGTGAGATAGCGCACGGCCGCCGGATACACCTGGGTGCGGGCGATCTGCAGAGCCAGACGGGCCTCCACCTCGATCGCCAGCACGTACTGCTCGCCGTACACCTCGAAGCGGCTCTCCAGTTCCACCGGACTGAGCACGCCATGGCGGCTGAACAGATCGCGCACCTCCGGCCGCCGGAGCACCGGCAGGGCATCGGCACAGGTGCGCAGGTTCTCCAGCCCGCGTTCCTGCACGGCCCGGCGGTGCCAGTCGTCGGAGTAGCCGTCACCGCCGAACACCACGGCGCCGTGATCACGCATCACCTGCTGCAGAACCACAAAAGCGGCATCGCCGATCGCCGCTCCGCTGGAGAGCTGGGCCTCCAGCTGGCTTGCGATCCACTCCAGGGAGTCGGCCAGAATCGTGTTCAGAGCCACCAGCGGGCCCGCCACCGACTGGTTTGAGCCCACCGCCCGGAACTCGAAGCGGTTGCCGGTGAAGGCGAACGGCGAGGTGCGGTTGCGGTCGCCAGGGTCCTTGGCGAATTCAGGCAGGCTGTCGACTCCCAGCTGCATCACGCCGCCGCTGGCCGAGCCCTGCGGGCGCCCCTCACGAATCTGGTTGAACACATCCTCGAGTTGGCTGCCCAGATACACCGAGATGATCGCCGGCGGCGCCTCATTGGCGCCGAGCCGGTGATCGTTGCCGGCGGTGGCCACCACAGAGCGCAACAGGGGCCCGAAGGCGTGCACGCCGCGGATCACGGCGCCGCAGAACAGAAGGAACTGCAGGTTGTCGTGGGGCGTCTTGCCGGGATCCAGCAGGTTGCCGTGGCTGGCGTTACCGATCGACCAGTTCACGTGTTTGCCGCTGCCATTGACGCCAGCAAACGGTTTCTCGTGCAGCAGGCAGGAGAAGCCGTGCTTCTTGGCCGTGGCCTTCAGCACGGTCATGGTGAGCTGCTGGTGGTCGGTGGCCACATTGGCCGCCTCGAAGAAAGGAGCGATCTCAAACTGCCCAGGCGCCACCTCGTTGTGGCGAGTCTTGGCCGGAATGCCCAAGCGATACAGCTGGCGCTCCACGTCCTGCATGAACACCTGCACCCGCTCGGGGATGGCGCCGAAGTAGTGGTCGTCGAACTGCTGACCCTTGGGCGACGGCCTGCCGAACAATGCCCGGCCGGTGAGCTGGAGATCGGGCCGCAGGACGGTGAAGGCCGAATCCACCAGGAAGTACTCCTGCTCAGCACCGCAGGTGGAGTTCACCGGTGCCACATCCTCACTGCCGAGAAGCCGCAGCAGCCGCTGGGCCTGACGGTTCATCGACCCGATCGAGCGCAGCAGGGGGGTTTTCTTATCGAGCGCCTCCCCAGTCCAGCTCACGAACACGGTGGGGATGCAGAGGGTGACGCCATTGGGCGTCTCCATCAGATAGGCCGGGCTGGTGATGTCCCAGGCGGTGTAGCCCCGGGCCTCAAAGGTGGAGCGGATGCCGCCGTTCGGAAAGGAGGAACCATCCGGCTCGCCCTGCACCAGCAGCTTGCCGGTGAACTCCGTGATCACCCGGCCATCGCCCTGGGGTGAAATGAAGCCGTCGTGCTTTTCGGCCGTGGAGTTGGTGAGCGGATAAAAGACGTGGGCGTAGTAGAGGGCGCCCCGGCTGGTGGCCCAGGTTTTCATCGCCTCGGCCACCACGTTGGCCACCGAGAGGTCGAGCTTGCCGCCCTTCTCAATGGTGGTGCGTACCGACTTGTAGACGCGGCCCGGCAGCACCGCCTTCATCCGATCCAGCGTGAACACATCACTGGCCCAGAGATCCTCAAGGGAGGCGGCAGGAGCGGTGGCCACAGGCCGGCGCCGCTGGATCTGCTGCAAGGCGGCGAAACGCTGGGGGCTGGGCATGGCCGGGATTCACCAGGGAAGGATGACGGTCCAGCGGCCCACAGCCCTGGTATCCGTCATTACAAAACTAGGGCCCGGCCGATCCGCTCAGGTGAGGTAGCGACGGATGGAGGGGCGGCACCAGAACACCAGAGCCGCCGTCATGGCCGAGGCCAGCAGCAACCCCACCAGAGCCGTGATGCCGCGCCCTTCGCTGATGAGGGCGAGACGCACGATGGCGTAAGGCAACCCGATCGCCAGGCCCATGGCCAAAGCCACGATGGCCAGGATCTGGCCCCAGGCCCGCCACTTCAGCAAGGCGATGCTGGCCACGATGCCCACCGCAGCGGTGGGCAGCACCGCGCCGGCACCCACGGCGATGTGCACCGTTCTCCAGGTGGGATACCAGAGGCTCACAGCCAGCATCGCCGGCAACAGCAGCACGTTGCTCACCAGACCGAGCCAAGCGAGCATGAGATAGCCACGCGGCGGCTGCAACATCGCAATCGGCGACAGTGGGGGGGCCTTGGTGAGGGAGTTGCGCAGCACTTCGGAGATGCCGTCGGGGACGCAGGACTGAATCGCAAGCCGCCGAAGGGAGCCCGGGGAATGGCTCACCTGGATGTGGTACAGCCAGAACCCTTCGCGGGGTGAAACTAGCGCGCAGCCCTCCCTAGGTCCCAGGTGCCCGCACAAGCGCTTAGAGCTCGAGGCACTTGTTCACAATTTGCAGCCCCTTGGGGGCGGGCTGATGGTGACAGCGCGACAGCAGATAGCTGGCCAGGCTGTCGAGAGTGGACTGGCCCATGGGCTACCAGGCCCCTCGGAACGCCTGCTGGATGGAATGCCTGACAGACCGGGCCATCCGATCTGTTGCGGATCATCAAGTGTTATCCAGCATCCGTCTAAGCGCCGCGGTGAGATTGTCGATATCAATGTCGAAGTTGCCTTTGTAGTCAAA
>JBIKUY010000320.1:0-3119 GCA_044347355.1 Prochlorococcaceae cyanobacterium
TGGGGCCAGCGCATTCACCCCACGGGCTGGCCTTTGCCAATGCAATCCATCATCACTTGTCCACCATTCATTATCCAGCTCCTCGCCATGGGCCCCCGGAAACATACGACTGGCCGCATAGTTCAGAACCATCATGTAGGCACGATCGTGGTACCAGAAAGCATTTCCGCTATAAAACTCCAGGTCAGGCGGATCCTGAGCATCTGGCACGGTGTACCACTCTGCAGGATGGCTATCCGAAGGCCGAGGAGGATTAAGCCCAAAGATGTTGGTGAGATCGCCACCAGGTGTCCATTCGCGACCATCAGCACTGGTACGCAGCATCAAGACACGCCGTTTGTTTCCACCATGATCCCTGATGCGCTTATCCCATGGCTGAAGACTCTTGCTCACCAGCACAAAGCGCTTCAACACCGGGCTCCAAAACACCGTCATGGCGTCACCTTCGTAAAAGAGGCCTCCATCGCGACGCGTCCCGGAAAACTTGGTCCAACGTCGACCATCTGAACTGAACCAGGCGTGATACGCGAATCCATCACTATCGTTGGGAGGCGCACCGCGTGGATCCGTCTTCAATTTCAGCATCAGATACTCTCTGGCTTCTGGGTTGTAGGCCATGGCAAGATGCCGCGTCCAAGGCCCTGTTGTCTCTGGAATCACCGTCTCTAAATTGCTGAACGTCAGCCCATCGGTTGTTGTGCCACGTCTCAACCGCCACCTGGCCATCCCAGGCCAAGATGCGGGGAGCTTTGTGAAGTCCTGGAAATAGACTTTCCACCTACCATTGGCCAGAGGAAATGCACCAACAATCTGCTTTTCGGGCTGAGCCATTCCCTGCGGACTCAGGGAAGGTATCACCGGCTGTGGCGATTTCGAGGCAATCGAGTCAACTGGAGTGACACTGATCTGGAGCTGCCCCCAAGTATCGAAGAGGTCACGATTACCGGAAAACAGCAATTTAAAAAGGGGACGACTGATGTCCTGCGCAAAAGCAATCGGTATCGAGGAGCACAACAACGCGAAAGCCGACGCGAATGCTGCGCAATAACGGAATCCAATGATGGAAGCCAATCTATTGCATGCAACTTAAGCTGAGCCTAGCCACCATCGGCCAAGACTGGGTCAGAAGCTACACGAGCAAATGCCTGACAGTCTTCGCCGATCAGCATTGACGGTCTCAAACAAACAACATAGCAGCCATAAAAGTGAAATCATCACATCGCCAGGAACATAGAGCTGGTAGCGCGAACGCACTACCAGCCAACCTATCTTGGCCAAGAAAAGAAGCCAAACTCCATCAGAAAGCCTAGGCAGCAAAACGAAGGCCGAGCAGCAACCCGAAACGGAACAAGATTTGGGGAAATACCTCCCAAGCACATTCGAACATCGATAGCATTCCCCAATGCCTACACTATAAACACGAAATTAATCATTAGCCCTACAAAAGAAAAAGTACGCGAGCAATCCCGAAGGGATGACTCACGTACCTGGTAAATCTTGTGCTTGATGATCAGGATGCGCCGCCAGTAGCCTGCTCTAATTTCTCCATCACCTCCTCGAGCGAGAAGCTGGCCGCCTTCTGACGCGGCGGGAATTCCTGGAAGGTGGCCAGGAAGCGGCCCACGTAGGTCTGGGCGGGGACGAGCATGAAAGCGTGATCCAGCATCCAGTCCCAGTAGGTGTTTGAGGTGATGTCGGCTCGCTCGTAGGGATCGGTCTTGAGGTTGAAGATCTTCGGTACCCGCAGGGCGGTGAAGGGCTCGGCCCACACCTGCAGCGTGCCGGCGGCCCGCTGCTCCATGAACACGATCTTCCAGTTGTCGTAGCGCAGGCCGGTGAGATCGCCATCGTCGGAGAAGTAAAAGAACTCCACCCGGGGGCTCTTGTCGGTCTGACCCGTCCAGTAGTCGAGCATGTTGTAGCCGTCGAGATGCACGTGGTAGTGGCGCTCGCCGGCCTGATGGCCGGCCTTGAGCTTCTCCTTGATCTCCGGCTCTCCTGCGGCGGCCAGCAGGGTGGGCAGCCAGTCGAGGTGGCTCACGATCTCGGTGAACAGCGTGCCAGGGGCGATCTTGCCGGGCCAACGCACCAGGGCTGGCACCCGGTAGGCCCCCTCCCAGTTGGAGTTCTTCTCGTTGCGGAAAGGGGTCATGCCGGCGTCGGGCCAGCTGTTCATGTGCGGCCCGTTGTCAGTGCTGTACATCACGATCGTGTCGTCGGTGACGCCCAGCTCGTCGAGCAGATCGAGCATCTCACCGATGCATTCGTCGTGATAGATCATCACGTCGTGGTACTCCGACTGCCAGCGGCCCGAGCGGCCTAGATCCTGCGGTCGGGCATGGGTGCGGAAGTGCATGTGGGTGGTGTTGAACCACACGAAGAAGGGCTCTCCGGAGGCCACCGCGTCGCGGATGAAGCGCTTGGCCTCGCGCAGGAACTCCTCGTCGCAGGTCTGCATCCGCTGCTTGGTGAGCGGGCCAGTGTTCTCGATCCGCTGGCTGCCGTCGCCGTTGGCCCAGCTGTGCAGCACGCCCCGGGGCCCGAAGTTCTTGCGGAAATCGGGAAGGTCATCAGCCGTGGGGTAGTCCCGCAGCTCAGGCTCCTCCTCGGCATTGAGGTGATACAGGTTGCCGAAGAACTCGTCGAAGCCCTGGTTGGTGGGCAGGTGCTCGTCGCGGTCGCCAAAGTGGTTCTTGCCGAACTGGCCGGTGCGATAGCCGAGCGGCTTCAGCAGCGAGGCGATGGTGGGATCCTCGGTGCGGTAGCCCAGTTCGGCACCGGGCAGGCCCACCTTGCTGAGGCCGGTGCGGAACACGCTCTGTCCCGAGATGAAGGCGGCGCGACCAGCGGTGCAGCTCTGCTCGGCATAGTAGTGGATGAAGCGGCCACCTTCCTTGGCCACGCGGTCAATGTTGGGGGTCTGATAGCCCATAAGACCGTCGCTGTAGCAGCTGAGGTTGCTCTGGCCGATGTCATCGCCCCAGAGGATCAGGATGTTGGGCTTGCCGTTGGGCATGGGTGACTGAGGAGCACAATCAGCTTCAAGTTTGATTCGCTAGACGCAAGCTGGCCACAGCGTACGCGTGGTAGTTGCGATTCGAAGCAGCGCGTTTGATCAA
>JBIKUY010000352.1:0-2911 GCA_044347355.1 Prochlorococcaceae cyanobacterium
CATAGGTAAGGATACCGATCTTCAAGCCCGGCATCTCAGCCGCATAGGTGTTGGCCAGCAGTAAGGCCAGGCCGGGATTGCGCATCGAGGTGACCAAGGCAGCCGTGAGCTTGCGTTCCTTGACGGAACCACCAAGGGCATAACCGAGACCAAGACTGGTGGCCACCACAACTGCCATCAGGCCCAGGCCGGCGAGATTGGCAGTGGCAAAGGCCAGCAACTGGGGAGCGGTACGGATCAGGATCGCCAAGAAGAGCAGCAGCAACAGGCCATTGGCTAGGCGATCCAAAGGCCCCCGCAGGCGACGGATGGGCTCGGGCCAGAGACGGTTTAACGCCAGACCCGCCAGCAGGGGCAGCAGCTGGATGACGGCCACCTGCTTGGCCACCTGCCGAGGCAGCACATCCCAACCCTGCACACCGAAGAGCCACTCCCCGAGGTTGGCCAGCAGGGGCACCGTGATGATCGCCAGCAGGGCAGCCAGCACCTGGAGCAAGCCAGCCAGGGAGCGATCGCCACCGGTTTTGCCGGCCTTGCGCAGAATCAACGGGGCACTGGGACAGGCCGCCATCAGGGCGATGGCTGTGCGCACACCCACGGAGAGTTGAGCCGCGGGGGGAGTGAGCAGCAGCAGCCAGGCCAGCAGCGGCACCAGCAGGCAGGTGGCGAGTTCCAACCGCATCACCAGGGGCCAGGTCTGGCGCCACTGGCGAAAGGCGTCCAGTGGCAAGCCGACGCCCAGGCCGAACATCACCGTGAACAGCGTGAGGGGCACCAAAAGGGACACCAGGTTCTGGATCGTCATCACAACCAGTTGGACAGCAGAATGGCCATGGCCAAAATCCCGATCAACGCGATAAGAGTGGCGGTGGCAGCAGCAATGCGCGGCGACTCGACATAGACATAATCCTGACGGCTGAGGCGTCGAAGCTCCCGGTTGTGTTGAACGATGGCCGCCATCATCGAGAGGATGCCCGTGAACACAAAGGCCAGGGCCACGGTGATCACGCCAGGCCTGGGGCCTGGATCGCCCGTGGCGCGATCGATGGCGGCCACAATCTTGTCGAGGCCGAACCCGAAACTGATCAGCGACAGACAGGTGCGAATCCAGGCCATCAAGGTGCGCTCAGCGGCGTCGCGATTGCGCTGGCGAGCCAGTTCGTTGGTGAGGTTCACAACCGTGGGAAAGGGAGTTGTGCTGCGGATTCGTCCTCAGGAGGCTGAGCCTCCACGCCGCGCTCTTGGGCGATCTCTCGGGCCAAGAACACATTGAGAAATGTGCGGATCACCGCCACAGCAGCCAGTTGAATCAACTGATCTCCATTGGGGTTCACCGTGGTAGCCACAATATCGGCTGCCAGCTGGAATTCCAGGGCCATCGACAACCAGCGGCCCAGATGCAGGCGAATGGCCGCCAACGGGCGGCGCCGGCCCACCAGCCGCAGACTGCCGAGAACCCCAAGGGCCACCGTAATGACCGAAAGGCCTTCCAGGGCTTGGCGCAGGCCTAGGGCCAGGGATGAGATGAGGTGCTCAGGGGCAACCATGAATGCAGAGACCGCGTTCCGCGCAGAGATAGGGAAACGGGAAAAGTGTTGCAATCAGCCACGCGCGGCAACGCGGCAAGAACAAATCGCAACAAAGATCATCGCCCACGCGAATAACTTAACACTTTACGCATTCGCGTGGTTCGGGTAATATTGCTTAATCCGTCAAGTCGTGACTAGTCCGCTCGTAGACCCCTCGCCGAACCTGGAACACGATCATCGCGGATCAGTCATTCCAGATCGGCCTTGAAAGATAGGCCTTCCCAGATCGGTGTTCGCTGACCAGCCCAAACAGAGCCAGAAGATGGCTGGAGAAGTTCCAACTGCTAAATTCACCCACCGTCAAGCGAACTGATGGGAACAGCTTCCAGCCAGCGTCAATCGGAGACATCTTCGCCGGATGAACTCGTACAGGCAGCTCCCCATCTGAGCATGCTCGAAGCTGACGGCCTCGGGCCAGACACATCCCCACCAGCCTTTCCCCCAAGTGGCGATGGGCAAACGTCGGGCTCAGCAAAAGGAGCTGGATCGACTCAAGAGAGACTGCCCTTCAACAATCACCTCGCCCATATCGACCGGGACCCCCAAGTGCTGGCCAACCGCCTGGCTTTGCACTATGAGCTCCTGGATTTTGGTCCATGCAGAGGCTATGCATCCAGCTTCATGCACCGCACGAGCACTTGCAAAGCTGGAGACCTGACCCTCTCCGGAGGTTATACAACCCCTATTCAGGGCTCCATTGGCTCTCGCGAAGGGATCGGCTCAGTAAATCTGATTCTCAGCGGAAGAGTCGACTACGAGTGTTCAGGCAAAAGCATTTCGGCCAACGCCGAACGCCCCTTCTTTTTCTCGCCCGGGAAAGAATATAAATATACTATCAAGGAGCACTTTAACGGGGTTGTTTTTGATATTGACCTTGAACGTCTGAGGCGAACAGCTGCCGCAATCGCCGGCATCGGCATCTCAGAACGACGCTTCACGAGCCAGCTTGATTGTGAGCGTGTCATCCAACCCAGCGACAAACGCAGCAAGCAACTCATTAATGTTCTACGCCAATCCTTCCGCCTTCTCGACCAGGATGAGCTGACTAAAACCGGCGATCTTGATGTTCTTAACATTGATGATTTAATCTACCGAGTTCTCGCCCTGTTGTTGTGCCCAAATCTCGGCCAGATTATCCAGAATGAATCCACAGCACGAAGTGGACGTGAGCAGATATTCGAAGATTTACTTGCTTGGTCGCGGGCCAATCTTCATACACCAATTAAGCTGAGCCAGCTTGAAGAGCGCAGTGGCTATTCCCGGCGCAACCTGCAACTGGCCTTTCAACAACGCTTCGGCTGCGGTCCGATTCAGTGGGTGCG
>JBIKUY010000121.1:0-6039 GCA_044347355.1 Prochlorococcaceae cyanobacterium
CCAGGCCTGATCACCAGCAGGTTGGGCAGGGAGCGCAGGGTGGCCAGGGTCTCGATCGGCTGGTGGGTGGGGCCGTCCTCACCAAGACCGATCGAGTCGTGGGTCAGCACATAGATCACGCCAAGTTCACTGAGCGCCGAGAGGCGGATGGCGCCCAGGGCGTAACCAGCGAACACGGCGAAGGTGCCGCCGTAGGGGATCAGGCCACTGCCGTGGTAGGCGAGGCCATTCAGAATTGCCGCCATGGCGTGCTCACGCACGCCGAAATGCAGGTAGCGGTTCTCCTCGGCACCCTTCTGGAAGCTTTTCTCACCCTTGATGTCGGTGAGGTTGGAGTGGGTGAGGTCAGCCGAACCACCGATCAGCTCGGGCAGGTTGGGCCCGATGGCGTTCAGGCAGTTATACGAATGTTGGCGGGTGGCCAGGCCCTTGTCGTCGCCCCCGTAGCTGGGCAGATTGGCGTCCCAGCCCTGGGGAAGTTCGCCGCGCAGCTGGCGCTCGAATTCGGCCGCTTCTGTGGGGTAGCTGGTGCGGTAGGCATCCAGGGTGCCGTTCCACTCGGCTTCGGCAGCGGCGCCGCGGGTCACCGCCTGGCGCCAGTGGTCGTAGGCCTCCTGGGGCACTTCGAAATCGCCGTAGGTCCAGCCCAGGTTCTGGCGGGTGAGGGCGGCTTCGTCGGCCCCCAGGGCGGCGCCGTGTACGCCAGCGGTGTTGGCCTTGTTGGGGGAGCCATAGCCGATCGTGGTGGTGACCTTGATCAGCGAGGGACGGTCGGTGACGGCTTTCGCCTCATCGATGGCACGGGCAATCGCAGCAACATCGGAGTTGCCGTCAGCAACGTGGATGGTGTGCCAGCCGTAGGCCTCATAGCGCTTCAGCACATCCTCGGTGAAGGAAACGTTGGTGTTTCCGTCGATGGTGATGTGGTTGTCGTCGTAGAGGGCGATCAGCTTGCCCAGGCCCAGGTGACCGGCGAGGGAGGCGGCTTCACCGCTCACCCCTTCCTGGTTGCAGCCGTCACCCATGAGCACATAGGTGTAGTGATCAACCAGCTTGCAGTCGGGCTTGTTGAACTTGGCGGCCAGATGGGCCTCGGCCATGGCCAGGCCCACGGCGTTGGCGATGCCCTGACCCAGCGGGCCAGTGGTCACCTCCACACCCGGGGTCTCGAAGGTTTCGGGGTGACCGGGGGTCTTGGAACCCCACTGGCGGAACTGCTTGATGTCCTCGATGGTTACCGAGTCGTAGCCGGTGAGGTGCAGCAAGGCGTACAGCAGCATGCAGCCGTGGCCGGCCGAGAGCACGAAGCGGTCGCGGTTGAACCACTGGGGGTTCTTGGGGTTGTGGTTGAGGGACTTGTCCCACAAGGCATAGGCCATGGGTGCGCAGCCCATCGGCAGGCCCGGATGGCCCGAGTTCGACTTGTTGATCGCGTCAACAGCCAGGAAGCGAATGCTGTTGATGCACAGCGACTCCAGCTGGTTCGTGGAGGACGTGGTGGAGGAGGGGGCGGCGACCATCGGGGAGGAGCGAGGAATGCAGAGTGGCGCTGTGGGGGTGCGCGGTTGGAGCGGTAAAGAGCAACCAGCCGGGATGCAGGGGTGTCAGGAGCTGAAGGTGGTGATCAGCTCAAGCGCCGGAACGCCAGACACACGTTGTGGCCGCCGAATCCGAAGGAGTTGGAGAGCACAACATTGAGTTTCAAGTCTCGGGCCTGGTTGGGCACGACGTCCAGATCACAGGCCGGATCTGGATTGCTGTAGTTGATGGTAGGCGGCACCAGTCCGTGCTCCATGGCCAGGATGGCGGCCACCGCCTCGATGCCACCGCTGCCACCCAGCAGGTGGCCGGTCATCGACTTAGTGGAGCTCACCGGGATCCGGTAGGCGTGCTCCCCAAGGGCAGATTTGATGGCAGCGGTCTCGTTGCTGTCGTTGGCCTGGGTGCTGGTGCCGTGGGCGTTCACATAATCAACGGCCTGGGCTTCCAGGCGGGCGTCCTGGAGGGCAAGGCGCATGGCTTCGGCGCCGCCCACACCGCCGGGGGACGGAGAGGTGATGTGGTGGGCATCGCAAGTCATGCCGTAGCCCACCACCTCGGCCAGGATCCGTGCTCCTCGGGCCCTGGCGTGCTCGAGGCTTTCGAGAACGAGGATGCCGGCGCCCTCGCCGATCACGAAACCGTTGCGCTCGGCATCGAAGGGGCGGCTGGCGGTGGCAGGGTCGTCGTTGCGGAAGGAGAGAGCCTTGGCGCTGGCGAAGCCGGCCACGCCTAAGGGGGTGATCGCCGATTCGGCACCGCCGCACACCATGGCATCGGCCAGGCCGAGCTGGATCAGCCGGTAGGCATCGCCGATGGCGTTGGAGCCGGCGGCACAGGCCGTGGCAACGGCGCTGCTGGGACCCTTGGCACCGATGGCGATTGCCGTCAGGCCTGTGGCCATGTTCGGAATCATCATCGGCACGCAGAACGGGCTCACCCGGTCTGGACCGCGGTCGTTCAGCACCTGGGCTTGGGTCTCCATCATCAGCAGGCCGCCCACGCCCGAGCCAATAGCCGTGCCGACGCGGTGGGCGTTGCTGTCGTCGATCGTCAAACTGGCATCGGCGATGGCCTGCTTGGCAGCCACCACGCCGAATTGGCAGAAGCGATCCCAGCGCTTCGTCTCCTTCGGTTCCAGCCAGCCGCTGGGATCGAAGCCCTTCACCTCTGCGGCGAAGCGGCAGGCATGGCGCCCGGCGTCGAACAGGGTGATCGGTGCCACCCCATTGCGCCCGCTCGACAGACCCTCCCAGTAGCTGGAAACGTCATTGCCGATCGGTGTGACCGCGCCGAGGCCGGTGACGACGACGCGCTGGAGACCCTCAACCATGGAGCGGCTCAGGCCTGCTTCTCTTGGATGAACTTGACGGCATCGCCCACGGTGGTGATGCCCTCGGCGGCCTCGTCGGGAATCTCGATGTCGAAGGCTTCTTCCAGGGCCATCACCAGCTCGACAGTGTCGAGAGAGTCCGCACCGAGGTCGTTCTGGAAGTTCGACTCAGGCTTCACCTCGCCAGCGTCGACGCTGAGCTGTTCGGCAACGATCGAGCGCACTTTCTCAAAGATCGCTTCCTGTGACATGGCCGCTGTGAGAGTCGAGGCACTCTACGGGTCACCCTGCCCGCCTCCCCGACCATGGCGACGACGTATGAACAAGGGTGAAGGGCTGAGGCTGTTGCGCCAGCGGGTCCGGAGCTGTTGGGTACCTTGGCCACACGCCGAGTCTCAGCACCTCCGGAGTTCAGATGTCTCACGCCGTCAAGATCTACGACACCTGCATCGGCTGCACCCAGTGCGTGCGTGCCTGCCCCCTCGATGTGCTCGAGATGGTCCCCTGGGATGGCTGCAAGGCCGGACAGATCGCTTCGTCGCCTCGCACCGAGGACTGCGTGGGTTGCAAGCGCTGCGAAACCGCCTGCCCCACTGACTTCCTCAGTATCCGCGTGTATCTGGGTGACGAAACCACCCGTTCGATGGGGTTGGCCTACTGAGGCAGGCCCATCAGAGGCATTGTTTCCAGTCACGTCCCAATAAGCTCAGGCCCGGCCCCGTCCGGGCTTTTTTGTTGTTCTTCCATTCCCCTGCGGGCCCCTATGTGCGGGATCGTTGCCCTGATCGGATCGCGTGAGGCGGCTCCCCTACTGCTGGAGGGTCTACGGCAGCTGGAATACCGGGGCTACGACTCGGCCGGTATCGCCACGGTGGAGATAGCCCCTGAGGGAACTGGCGGAGTACTGCACTGCCTTAGGGCCGAGGGCAAGCTGGTGAACCTCACAGCCCGTTATGAGGCCAGCGGTGCGCCGGGCCAGTGCGGCATCGGCCACACCCGCTGGGCCACCCACGGCAAGCCGGAGGAGCGCAACGCCCACCCGCACTTGGATGCCTCGGGCAGGGTGGCAGTGGTTCAGAACGGAATCATCGAGAACCACCGCAGCCTCCGGGAGCGGCTGCAGGCTGGCGGGGTGGTGTTCCGCAGTGACACCGACACCGAGGTGATCCCCCACCTGTTGGCCTTGGAACTGCAGCGGTTGCAGGCCGGCGGCCGCAGGGCCGGCGGTGCCCTGCTGCTGGAGGCGGTGCAGGCGGTGCTGCCCCAGCTGCAGGGGGCCTACGCCCTGGCGGTGGTGTGGGCCGAGGCGCCGGGGGCGCTGGTGGTGGCGCGCAAGGCGGCGCCCCTGCTGATCGGCCTGGGGGAGGGGGAGTTCCTTTGCGCCAGCGACACGCCTGCTCTGGCCGGCTTCACCCGCACGATCCTGCCGCTGGAGGACGGTGAGACAGCCCTGCTCACCCCTCTGGGCATCGAGCTCTACGACCAGGCGGGCGAGCGGGTGGAACGCAGCCCCAGCCTGCTGAGCGGCACCGAACACGTGGCGGACAAACGCAGTTTCCGCCACTTCATGCTCAAGGAGATCCATGAGCAACCGGAGACCGCGGCGCTCTGGCTGGCCCGCCACCTGCCCGAGGCTGGCGAGCGGTTGGTGGCCCTGCCGTTGGATGAGGGGTTGTTTGAGGGGGTGGAGCGGATCGATGTGTTGGCCTGCGGCACCAGCCGCCATGCCGCCCAGGTGGGAGCCCACCTGCTTGAGCAGCTGGCCGGTATCCCCACCCGTGTGTTCTATGCAAGCGAGTTCCGTTATGGGCCGCCGCCGCTGGGGCCCTACACCCTCACGATCGGCGTCACCCAGTCCGGCGAGACGGCCGACACCCTGGCGGCGCTGGCGATGGAGCAGGAGCGGCGCCAGCTGGTGGCTGATCCCTCCTACGCGCCGCGGTTGCTGGGGATCACCAACCGGCCCGAGAGTTCCCTGGGGCGGATGGTGGACCAGGTGCTGGACATCGGTGCCGGCATTGAGGTGGGGGTGGCAGCCACCAAGACCTTCATGGGTCAGCTGCTGGCTTTTTACGGCCTGGCCCTGGCCTTCGCTGAGCGGCGGGTGGGCCAACAGGGTGGCGGGGGCACGATCAGTCGCGAGCGGCTGCAGCACCTGGTGGCTGGGCTGCGCCGGGTTCCCGAGCAACTGCGCCAGTTAATCGCGGATCACGATCAGAGGGCGGCGGCGCTGGCCCATCAGTTCGAGAGCACTCAGGATGTGATTTTCCTTGGTCGGGGCATCAACTTCCCGATTGCCCTTGAGGGGGCCCTCAAGCTCAAGGAGATCAGCTACATCCACGCTGAGGGCTATCCCGCTGGCGAGATGAAGCACGGGCCGATTGCCCTGCTCGATGCCCGGGTGCCGGTGGTGTCGATTGCCGTGCCCGGTCTCGTGTTCGAGAAGGTGCTTAGCAACGCCCAGGAGGCCAAGGCCAGAGATGCCGTGCTGATCGGCGTGGCTCCGGCCTGGCCGGACAGTGAGATCTTTGATGTGCTGCTGCCGGTGCCTGAAGTGGACGAGTTGCTCAGCCCCCTGCTGACGGTGATTCCGATGCAATTGCTGAGCTATCACATCGCCGCCCACCGGGGTCTGGATGTGGATCAGCCGCGCAACCTGGCCAAGAGCGTCACTGTGGAGTAGCTCCCATTCATGCCGTCACGCTTGGGGTATCGCTGCGGCCGTAGCGGTCCTCGAAGCGCACGATGTCGTCCTCACCGAGGTATGTCCCGCTCTGCACCTCGATCATTTCCACGGGGATCTTGCCAGGATTAGTGAGCCTGTGCTTTGAACCCAGGGGGATGTAGGTGCTCTGGTTCTCACCCACTAGCTCCTGCTGGCCATCCTTCTCCACCAGGGCGGTGCCCTGGACCACTACCCAGTGTTCGGCCCGGTGGTGGTGCATCTGAAGCGACAAGCTGGCGCCGGGATTGACCACGATCTTCTTCACCTGCCAGCGCTCCCCCTCCACCACGCCGTCGTAGCTGCCCCAGGGCCGGTAGATCTTGCGGTGGGCCTTGCTCTCGCGGGCACCCTGGCGCTCGAGCAGGGCCACAACTCCTTTCACCTCCTGGGCGCGGTCGCGGTGGGCCACCAGCACCACGTCGTCGGTTTCCACCACCACCAG
>JBIKUY010000003.1:0-20754 GCA_044347355.1 Prochlorococcaceae cyanobacterium
GGGCCAGGTGCTGGCCCTGCCTCGGGTGGACGCCGAGCTGCTGCGCGAAGAGATTGACGACCTGGCCCTCCTCGATGTGCGCTGCCTGTTTTGCCGTGGTGAACACCTGAAGGAGTTCTGGCCCGCAGAAGCAGATCTGGACCTGCAACCGCAGAGCAGTTACTTCCCCAGCCTGGACCGGGCTCTGGAAGCGGCGGAAGACATGCTTCTGGAGACCGTGGTGCAGAAGCTGGGTGAGAATGCGCCCGAAAACTGCACCCTGGGGCTTCTGGAGCTTTTGCCGGCGGGCACCCGCAGCGTGATCGAACCTCTGCTGGAGCGACGGGTTTACGACACAGGAGATCTGGTGTGCCGCCAGGGGGATGAAGGCAATGAGGTGTATCTGATCGAATCGGGGCTCTTCAGCGCCGTGCTGGGTCCGCCGGCCACGGACTTACCCATGCGCCTGGCCACCTTCAGCCCCAGCGTTTGTTTCGGCGAGATCGCCTTCCTGAACCGCGCTCCGCGCACGGCCGATGTGGTGGCCGAACAGCCGGGCAGCTGCCTGGTGCTGACCCGAGAAACCGCCGCGCGCCTTGAACAGGAGCAGCCCCGGGTGGTGATCGATCTGCTGCGGGCGCTGCACCAGGATCTGGCCCGCAAGCTGGGACGCACCAACCAGCAGCTACTGCTGCTCGAGCAAGGCTGAGCAGCACGGGCGGACGACGATCCACCACACTGGTTTGCCATGACGGCCACCATCTCTCCAGCACCCGGGGCAACCCCGGGGTCAGCCGCGGCTCCAGCGCCCGCCGCCCACCTCCCCAAGCCGGTCCAGGCCAGAGGCAGCTACTGGATCACCACCTTCGGCTGCCAGATGAACAAGGCGGATTCCGAACGCATGGCCGGGATCCTGGAAGCCATGGGTTACCGCGAGGCACCGGCAGAGCTGGAGGCCGATCTCGTGCTCTACAACACCTGCACGATCCGCGACAACGCGGAGCAGAAGGTGTACAGCTACCTGGGGCGCCAGGCGCAGCGCAAGCGATCCAACCCCAACCTCACCCTGGTGGTGGCCGGCTGCGTGGCCCAGCAGGAAGGCGAATCGCTGCTGCGGCGCGTGCCCGAGCTCGACCTGGTGATGGGTCCCCAGCACGCCAACCGGCTCGATGTGCTGCTGGCCCAGGTGGAGCAGGGCCAGCAGGTGGTGGCCACCGAAGAGCACCACATCCTTGAAGACATCACCACCGCCCGCCGCGACAGCACGATCTGCGGCTGGGTGAACGTGATCTACGGCTGCAACGAGCGCTGCACCTACTGCGTGGTGCCCTCGGTGCGCGGCCAGGAGCAATCGCGCCTGCCCCAGGCCATCAAGCTGGAGATAGAGGGCTTGGCCGGCCAGGGTTTCAAGGAGATCACCCTGCTGGGCCAGAACATCGACGCCTACGGCCGCGACCTGCCCGGCATCACCCCGGAAGGCCGTCGCGCCCACACGCTCACCGACCTGCTCCACCACGTGCACGATGTGGAGGGGATCGAGCGGATTCGCTTCGCCACCAGCCATCCCCGCTACTTCACCGAGCGGCTGATCGATGCCTGTGCCGACCTTCCCAAGGTGTGCGAGCACTTCCATGTGCCCTTCCAGAGCGGCGATGACGATGTGCTCAAGGCCATGGCCCGCGGCTACACGGTGGACCGCTACCGCCGCATCGTCACGCGGATCCGCGAGCGCATGCCCGACGCCTCAATCAGCGCCGATGTGATCGTGGCCTTCCCCGGCGAAACCGACGTCCAATATCGCCGCACCCTCGCGCTGGTGGAGGAGATCGGCTTCGATGCTGTGAACACCGCCGCCTACTCGCCCCGGCCCAACACCCCGGCCGCCGACTGGCCGAACCAGCTCAGCGAGGACGTGAAGGTGGAACGGCTGCGGGAGCTCAACGCCCTGGTGGAGAAAAAGGCGAAAGAGCGCAGCGCCCGCTACGGGGGGCGGGTCGAGCAGATCCTGGTGGAGGGCATCAACCCCAAGGATCCAGCGCAGGTGATGGGGCGCACCCGCACCAACCGGCTCACCTTCTTCCCCGGCCAGCGGCCCGACGGCACAGCCATCGAGCAGGGAGAGCTTGTGAACGTGCGGATCGAGGAGGTGCGCGCCTTCTCGCTGAGCGGCAAACTGGCCTGAGTTTTGCCTGGACCGTCTGACGACGGTTCTCGAGCAGCCCAATGCCTGAGGATTCCAACACCGTCCCGGCCAGCCCAACCCCGGTGCGCGTCGGCCTGGTTTTCGGCGGGGCCTCCGGGGAGCACCCGGTGTCGATCCGCTCGGCCGCCACGGTGCTGCGGGGCCTGCGCAGCGGCGCCAACGCCTGCTGCTACGCCGTGAGCTGTTTCTATATCGACACAGAGGGGCGCTGGTGGGGCTCCGACCTGGCCGATGCGGTGCTGGCCCAGGGCACACCGGCCAGCCCCGACCAGCTCGCCTCAGCCCTGCAGCAGGCCGGGCTGCCCGCCCGGAGCCGGGGCCTCGGTGCCTTTCCTGCCGATGCCCTGGAGATGCAGGTGTGGTTCCCGGTGCTGCACGGCCCCAACGGCGAGGACGGCACAATCCAGGGTCTGTTCACCCTGATGCGAGTGCCCTACGTGGGCTCCGGCGTGCTTGGCTCGGCCGTGGGCATGGACAAGCAGGCGATGAAAGCAGCCTTCGCCGCCGCCGGCCTGCCCCAGGTGCCCTACGCCTGCGTGAGTGCGGCCGAGCTCTCAGGCGATTCCGAGCCGCTGCTGGAACGACTGGAGCACCAGCTGGGCTACCCCTGCTTCGTGAAGCCCGCCAACCTCGGCTCTTCGGTGGGGATCAGCAAGGCCCGCAACCGCGACGAGCTGCGGGCCGGCCTCCAGGCCGCCGCCGCCCTCGATCCCCGCATCGTGGTGGAGCAGGGCGTGACGGCTCGCGAGCTGGAATGTGCGGTGAAGGGCGGCGGCGCCACCCCCCTGCAGGCCTCCGTGCTGGGCGAGATCTGCTTCGATGCCGACTGGTACGACTACGAGACCAAATACAGCGACGGCAAGAGCCACACCGTGATTCCTGCCCAGGTACCGCACACCGTGGCGGAGCGTGCCCGGGGCATGGCCATCGAGGCCTGCCGGGCCGTGCACGCCCAGGGCCTGGCCCGGGTTGACTTTTTCTATGCCGAGAACGGCGGCGAGCTCTGGCTCAACGAGATCAACACCCTGCCGGGCTTCACCAGCCAGAGCATGTACCCCATGCTGTGGGGCGCCTCCGGCGTGGATCTTGAACAACTGGTGGCCGAACTGGTGGAAGGGGCGAGACAATGGCACGTCCAGACCCCCGAGGGAGGGCCATCGGCATGACCCAGGGCCTGCTTTGGTTACCACTGCTGCTGGTGTTTGTGCTGCTCACAGCCCTGGGCTGGCTGGAGCGCCGCCGGCAGCGGCTTTTTCGGGAATGGGCCGAGGGGGCGGAACTGGCCAAGCTCGACAGCTGTGGCGCAGCCCGGCTGGTGGACGGGGTGCTCAGCTGGAGCAACTTTGAGGCGGGCCAGCTCAAGCCTGAGGGAGAATTCGTGATCAAGCAGCTGGAATTGGTGGAATTGCTGGCCCTGCGCTCCGGCGAGGCACCGCTCACCGAGGAGGCCCAAGGCGCCTGCCGTCTGCGGCTGGTGGGCAATGGGCTGCAGAAAGACCTGCCCTTCGCCGACGCTGAAAGGGCCCGCCGCTGGATCGGGGAGCTGATGGCCCGCTCCCGCTGTGAACTGTGAGCCAGGCTCGTCCCCTTTCCCCCGGTGCTGAACGGCGCAAGCAGCTCCGCCAGCAACAGCGGCGTGAACGCCTCGTTAACGGCTGGCGCATCCTGGTGTTGCTGGGTCTGGCCGGTGGCCTGGGCTACGGCCTGCTGCGGCTGGGCTGGACCCTCAGTGGACCGGAGCAGGTGGAGGTGTTGGGCAGCCGCCAGGTGACCACCGCTGAGGTGATCGATGTGGCCGGTATCCGCTTCCCCCAGCCCCTACTCACCCTCGACCCCCGCAGCATCACCGCCAGGCTGGGTGGTGCCCTGCCGGTGGAGGAGGTGCGGGTGAGCCGGCTGATGGCCCCTCCTCGACTTCGGGTGGTGGTGGTGGACCGCCAACCGGTGGCCAGGGCGGAACGCATTGGTCCCCAGGGGCTGGAGCAGGGCTATGTCGACCGTCTGGGCAACTGGATGACGACCCGCCAGGGCCAGGGGCTACGCAACGCCAGCACCGACAAGCTTCTGGTGCAGGGCTGGCAGCCCCGCCACCGCGCCGTGGTGAGCACCGTGCTGGGCGAGCACAGCAAGGGGTTGGCCAGCGACCTGACCAAGCTGCGCTTCGACCCGGCAGGCAACATCTGGGTCGACAGTGCCCGCCTCGGAGCGGTGCGGCTGGGCCCAGGGGACGGACAGCTGGAGCAGCGACTCAAAGTGCTGGACCACCTGATTGCCACCCTGCCCGGTCAGCTCAGGGGGCAGCGGCTGCAGAGTGTCGATCTCACGGATCCGAACCAGCCTGAGCTGGCCCTGGCGGGCGGATCGACGCCCCCCAAACCGGTGCAGACATCGCCCTGAGACACCAGGGCTGGTGTGCTCAAACCCGCAAACGTGTGAGAATCGGAAGATAAAAGTGCTCCCGGCCCTACATAATGCACGCGCAGATCAGCGGAGATCGCGCCATGGGCACTGACGGCCCAACTGCCAACGGTGCCTCACCGAACATCCTTCCCATGAGCCAGAGCCCCAGCACCGGCATCGTCCCCAGCCAGTCGGCCCGGATTGAAGTGATCGGCGTTGGAGGTGGCGGCAGCAATGCCGTGAACCGGATGATTGCCTCCGATCTGCAGGGGGTTGGCTACAGGGTGCTGAACACCGACGCCCAGGCTTTGCTGCAGTCGTCCGCCCAGAACCGAACCCAGCTGGGCCAAAAGCTCACCCGCGGCCTTGGTGCCGGGGGCAATCCAGTCATCGGCCAGAAGGCCGCTGAGGAATCACGCAACGAACTCCAGGAATCACTGCAGGGGGCAGACCTGGTGTTCATCGCTGCCGGCATGGGCGGCGGCACCGGCACCGGAGCGGCGCCGATCCTGGCCGAGGTAGCCAAGGAGGTGGGCGCGCTCACCGTTGGCATCGTGACCAAGCCGTTCGGCTTTGAAGGCCGCAAGCGCCTGCGACAAGCCGAGGAGGGGATTGCCCGGCTGGCCGAGCATGTGGACACCTTGATCGTGATCCCCAACGACCGGCTGCGGGATGCCATTGCCGGTGCCCCCCTCAATGAAGCCTTCCGCGCTGCAGACGACGTGCTGCGCATGGGGGTGAAGGGAATCACCGATATCATCACCCGTCCTGGCCTGGTGAACGTCGACTTCGCCGACGTGCGCTCGGTGATGGCCGATGCCGGCACGGCCCTGCTGGGCATTGGCGTGGGCTCTGGCCGCAGCCGGGCCACCGAGGCCGCACAGGCAGCGATGTCCAGCCCGCTGCTGGAGTCGGCCCGCATTGACGGCGCCAAGGGTGTGGTGATCAACATCAGCGGCGGCAAGGACATGACCCTGGAGGACATGACCACCGCCTCCGAGGCGATCTACGACGTGGTCGATCCCGACGCCAACATCATCGTGGGCGCTGTGGTGGACGAGCGCCTGGAGGGTGAGATCCATGTGACCGTGATCGCCACGGGCTTTGAGAGTGGTGCCGCCTACCGGCAGGAGCGCCCGGCGATGAGCTTCGCCTCCGGCTCCGCCTTCAATCCCGAACCGCCTGCTGCTGCCACCAGCAACGGTGACGACCGCGGCGCCAAGATTCCGCCCTTCCTCCTGAACCGTCAGTCGCGCAGCGAAGACGACGGCTGATTGCGGCTGAAGCTCAAGAGACCATCCCACTCAGGGCGATCTGGGGCAGGGCTTTGCGGTGGGTTCAAGCCAACAGTCCCGGATTCAATGTTCAGGACATGGCTGTCTGTCTGCGTCCTGACGATCTGCGTCCTAGCTGTCTGCGTCCTGGCGGACAGCTAGCCAGGAGCTCGGGTGGCCAGGAATTTGGGCACGGATGAAGAGGGTGACCCGGAATCCACGCCTGCCTTGAGCATCCCGTGTGGCTGCTCCCTTCCGGTCCTGACCAGATTTAGGCGTCAGGGCCGCGTGGGTCCGAGTCTTGTCGATGCTAGCAATGCCCTACCCCACCCTCTCGCTCCGTGCCTCTGCGCCCCGCTGATCTGGTTCGCCGCAAGCAGGCCGGGCTGCCAATCACAGTGCTCACCGCCTGGGATGCCCTCTCCGGTGCGCTGGTGGCCGAGGCTGGCGCCGATGCGGTGCTGGTCGGTGACTCCCTGGCCATGGTGGTGCTGGGCCACCCCACCACCCTGCCGGTGACGCTGGAGGAGATGCTCCACCACTGCAGGGCCACCGCCCGAGGCATGGCCAGCGCCTGCGCCCTGGGGCAGGAACCGCTGCTGATCGTGGACCTGCCCTTCCTCAGCTACCAGTGCAGCACGGATGCCGCCGTGGCCGCCGCCGGCCGGGTGCTGAAGGAGAGTCCGGCCGCCGCTGTGAAACTGGAGGGGGCCGAGCCGGAGACCCTGGTCGTGATCGATCGGATGGTGCGCAGCGGCATCCCGGTGATGGGGCACATCGGCCTCACGCCCCAGTCGGTGCATCAGCTCGGCTACCGGCGCCAGGGCAACGACGAGGCCAGCCGCCAGCGGCTGGAAGGCCATGCCCTGGCCCTGCAGGCGGCGGGCTGCTTTGCCCTTGTGCTGGAGCACGTGCCGGATGAGCTGGCCACTGCCATCACGGCCCAACTGACCATTCCCGTGATCGGCATCGGTGCCGGCGAGGGCTGCGACGGCCAGGTGAGGGTCACCGCCGACTTGCTCGGCCTCACCCCCCGGCAACCGCCCTTCAGCCCGCCGCTGCTGCAGGGACGCCAACTGGCGGTGGAGGCGCTGCGCCGCTGGATTGCCCAGCAGCCGCAAGCCGTGCCTCCCACCAACCCAGCAGCCGAGCCAGCACCCCATTGCTGAGGGCCAGGCCAGCCGGGTCACCCAGCCTCCAGCGCCCCCCCTCCTCCAGCAACAGCCCCCGCTCCAGCCAGGGAGCCAACTCCAGGCGCAGCTCGGCCAGGGCGGCAGCCACACCGGACGGAGCCAGCCCCTCACCGGCCAGCAGCGCCGCCAGCCGCACCCCCTCGCGCCGCCGCAGGCCCACCAGCAGCTGTTCATCCAGGGGCAGGGCCAGGCCCGGGGCCAGCTGGCCGGCGGCCTGCGGCCAGGTGCTGGCCAGCCAGTCGGCATAGGCCTGGCGGGTGCGCGGGCGGGCCTGGCGCTCGCCCCAGGGGGCGGCCGTGGCCCCCAGCCCGAACCCCCACCAGCCCGCACCACTCCAATACACACGGTTGTGGCGGCAGGCGTGGCCGGGCAGGGCGTAGTTGGAGATCTCGTAGTGGCCATAGCCGGCGGCCCTGAGCTCCGCCCAGGTGAGCTCCATCAGGTCGGCGGCCAGGTCGTCGTCAGGGAGATGCAGCTGGCCCCGCTCGGCGCGGCGACCGAACACAGTGCCCGGCTCGATCGTGAGGTCGTAAACCGAGAGGTGTGGCGGCGCGCAGGCCAACGCCTGGCGGAGCTGCTGCCGCCACTGCGGCAGGGTCTGGCCGGGCACCGCCTGGATCAGGTCGAGGCTCCAGCTGGCAAGAGCGCCCTCGGCCTGGGCCTGGACCAGCCAGGCGGCCGCCTGGCGCAGGTCGTCGCCGCTATGGCGCCGTCCCAGGGCCTGCAGCACGCCATCGTCGAAGCTCTGGCCCCCCAGACTCACCCGGTTCACGCCGGCTGCCAGGTAGCCGGCCAGGCGGCGCTGGTCAAAGCTGGCCGGATCCAGCTCCAGGCTGATCTCAGCCGCCGGCGCCAGCCCATAGCGGCGGCCCAGGGCGGCCAGCAACGCGCCCACCTGCTCCGGGGTGAGCAGCGAAGGGGTGCCGCCGCCCAGGTACACCGTGCTCAGGGGAGCACCGCCCGGCGCGGTGGCAATCTCGCGGTGCAACAGCTCCAGATAGGCCGCGATCGAGTCGGAGCCCGGTGCGCCGGCCTCGCCGGCGGCCCTGTCACCCAGCGGCACCACCGCGAAGTCGCAGTAGTAACAGCGGCGGTGACAGAAGGGAATGTGCAGGTAGGCGCTGCGCGGCGGCCAGGGCTGGGAAGGAGACACGTTCAGCCAACGGGTGGGGCGGACACGATCAAGGGCGGTTACCCAGGCAGGCCAGCCGCGCCGGTTTCAGGCATGCTGCCTGCGTGCGTGCGAATGGGTCCAGGGGCAGCGGGAATGGTCGACTCCCTCATCCTGGTGCTGTTCCTGGTGTCGGGCGCCGCGGCCGGCTGGCTGGGCGTGGATCTGTTGCCGGAATCCCTGCTGATTCAGGTGGACAACCCGGAAGGGCTGCGCACGGTGATGGGTGGCTTCGGCGCCTTCTTCGGGCTGCTGGCGGGCTTCTTCTTCGGCCAACTGCGCAAGCGGCTGATGAGCCAGGTGCGCTCGATGCCCACCGACCTGCTGATCAGCCGGGCCGTGGGCCTGATCCTGGGGTTGCTGGTGGCCAACCTGCTGCTGGCGCCGATCCTGCTGCTGCCCCTGCCCTGGGAGGTGGTGTTCGTGAAGCCGCTGGCGGCGGTGCTCAGCAATGTGTTCTTCGGTGTGTCGGGCTACAACCTGGCTGAGGTGCACGGCCGCACCCTGCTACGCCTGTTCTCCCCCAGCAACGCCGAGGCCCTGCTGGTGGCCGAGGGAGTGCTGCAACCCGCCAGCGCCAAGATCCTCGACACCAGCGTGATCATCGACGGCCGCATCCGAGGCCTGCTGGATTCGGGGCTGCTGGAAGGCCAGGTGATCGTGGCCCAGTGCGTGATCGATGAACTGCAGGCCCTGGCCGATTCCGCCAATGCCGACAAACGCGGCCGCGGCCGCCGCGGCCTCAAATTGCTCAGCGAGCTGCGCGAGCAGTACGGCCGCCGGCTGGTGGTGAACAGCACCCGCTACGAGGGCAAGGGGGTGGACGACAAGCTGCAGGCCCTCACCGCCGACACCGGCGGCACCCTGCTCACCGCCGACTACAACCTGGCCAAGGTGGCCGAGGTGAAAGCCCTCAAGGTGCTCAACCTCAGCGAGCTGGTGATCGCCCTGAGGCCGGAGGTGCAGCCAGGCGACACGCTGCAGCTGAAGATCGTGCGCGACGGCAAGGAGGCCGAGCAGGGCGTGGGCTACCTGGATGACGGCACGATGGTGGTGGTGGAGGGTGCGCGGGGCCGCCAGGGCGAGCGGCTGGTGGTGGTGATCACCGGCGCGCTGCAGAACCCCACCGGCCGGATCGTGTTCGCCCAGCTGGAGGGCGCCAGTGCAAGCAACGACAAGGGGGGCAACGAGGGTGCCGGCAGCACAGGACAGGAGAAGTCGAGCGCTGCCCGCCCGACCACCGCAGGGCGGGGTGAGCGTCCCCCGGGCCGGTCCCGCTAGGCTCCGTCTCAGTGCCAGCCAAAGGTTTGCGGATGTCGGTGTCAGCTCCCTATTACGGCGATTCAGCCGTGATGCGCACGCCGCCGCCTGATCTCCCCTCCCTGCTGCTCAAGGAACGGATCGTGTACCTGGGCCTGCCCCTGTTCAGCGACGACGACGCCAAGCGCCAGATGGGCATCGACGTGACCGAGCTGATCATTGCCCAGCTGCTCTACCTGGAGTTCGACAACCCGGAGAAGCCGATCTTCTTCTACATCAACTCCACCGGCACCTCCTGGTTCACCGGCGACGCCATCGGTTTCGAGACCGAGGCCTTCGCGATCGCCGACACGATCCGCTACGTGAAACCGCCGGTGCACACCATCTGCATCGGCCAGGCCATGGGCACGGCAGCGATGATCCTCAGCGCCGGCACCAAGGGCCAGCGGGCCGCCCTGCCCCACGCCTCGATCGTGCTGCACCAGCCCCGCAGCGGTGCACGCGGTCAGGCCAGCGACATCCAGATCCGGGCCCAGGAGGTGCTGCACAACAAGCGCACCATGCTGGACATGCTGGCCGAGAACACCGGCAAGAGCGTGGAGCAGCTGTCGCGCGATTCCGATCGCATGACCTACCTCACCGCCCAGGAAGCCCTGGAGTACGGCCTGATCGACCGGGTGCTGAGCAGCCGCAAGGACCTGCCGGGCGGTGGCCCCGTTGCCGACCTGCCCAGCGCCGATTGCAGCCCGTCGGGCATCGGCTGAGCCGCCCCGGGCCCTGGGTCCCTTCGTTTCCGTTCACTTCGTTCACCCCCTGCACCCCTGAGCCATGCCCATCGGCACCCCCAGCGTCCCTTACCGCCTGCCCGGCAGCCAGTACGAGCGCTGGGTGGACATCTACACCCGCCTGGGCGTGGAGCGGATCCTGTTCCTGGGTTCGGAGGTGAACGACGCCGTGGCCAATGCCCTCGTGGCCCAGATGCTCTATCTGGATTCCGACGACAGCTCCAAGCCGATCTACCTGTACATCAACTCCCCTGGGGGATCGGTGACCGCCGGCCTGGCGATCTACGACACGATGCAGTACGTCAAATCCGACGTGGTGACCATCTGCGTGGGCCTGGCCGCCTCGATGGGGGCTTTCCTGCTGGGCGCCGGCACCAAAGGCAAGCGCCTGGCCCTTCCCCACAGCCGGATCATGATCCACCAACCCCTGGGCGGCACCAGCCAGCGCCAGGCCTCCGACATCGAGATCGAGGCAAAGGAGATCCTGCGCATCAAGGACATGCTCAACCACAGCATGGCCGACATGACCGGTCAGCCTTTCGCCAAGATCGAGAAGGACACCGACCGCGACTACTTCCTCAGCGCCGCCGAAGCCAAGGAGTACGGCCTGATCGACCGGGTGATCGCCCATCCCAGCGAGGCCTGAGGCGGGCACCACGGCCGGGGGTGAGGGAGGCACGCTTGCGTAAGCTCGCTCCTTGCCCCTTGCCCCAGTGCCAGCCAGGATGGCCCAGCTCTTCTACGACTCCGACGCCGACCTCTCCCTGCTGAGCGGCAAGACCGTGGCGATCATCGGCTACGGCTCCCAGGGCCATGCCCACGCCCTCAACCTCAAGGACAGCGGCATCGACGTGGTGGTAGGCCTGTACGAGGGCAGCCGTTCAGCAGAGAAGGCCAAGGCAGACGGACTCGAGGTGCTGAGCGTGGCCGATGCCTGCGCCAAGGCCGACTGGATCATGGTGCTGCTGCCCGATGAGGCCCAGAAGGCGGTGTACGAGAAGGAGATTGCTCCGCACCTGAGCGCCGGCAAGGTGCTGAGCTTCGCCCACGGCTTCAACATCCGCTTCGAGCTGATCAAGCCCCCCGCCGATGTGGACGTGGTGATGATCGCCCCCAAGGGCCCCGGCCACACCGTGCGCTGGGAATACCAGAACGGCATGGGTGTGCCGGCCCTGTTCGCCATCCATCAGGACGCCAGCGGCAAGGCCCGCGAGCTGGCCATGGCTTACGCCAAGGGCATCGGTGGCACCCGCGCCGGCATCCTGGAAACCAACTTCAAGGAAGAAACCGAAACCGACCTGTTCGGCGAGCAGGCCGTGCTCTGCGGCGGCCTCAGCGAGTTGGTGAAGGCCGGCTTTGAAACCCTGGTGGAAGCCGGCTACCAGCCCGAGCTGGCCTACTTCGAGTGCCTGCACGAGGTGAAGTTGATCGTGGATCTGATGGTGAAGGGCGGCCTCACCGCCATGCGCGATTCGATCTCCAACACCGCCGAGTACGGCGACTATGTGAGCGGCCCGCGGCTGATCACCGCCGACACCAAAGCCGAGATGAAGCGCATCCTGGCCGACATCCAGGACGGCACCTTCGCCCGCAACTTCGTGGCCGAGTGCGAGGCCGGCAAGCCCGAGATGGCCAAGATCCGCGAGCGCGACAGCCAGCACCCGATCGAGCAGGTGGGCAAGGGGCTGCGCTCAATGTTCTCCTGGCTGAAGAGCGCCTGATCCAGCCGCTGCTGCTGCTGGCCCTCGCCTGTGGGCTTGACCGCTTGGTGGGGGACCCGCGCTGGAGTCCCCACCCGGTGGTGGTGATGGGCTGGGCGATCCAGCGACTGCGCGGCCTGGTGGAGGGCTGGGCCGGCGACCGGCCCTGGGCCCTGCGCCTGGGGGGCGGCCTGATCACCCTGCTGCTGGTGGGGGCAAGCAGCCTGGCCGGCTGGCTGGTGGAGCGTCTGGCCCTCACCCAAAGCTGCCGCGAACTGGGTTTGCTCTTGCTGCTGCTTGGCCTGGCCAGCGCCCTGGCCGGTCGCAGCCTGGCCCTGGCAGTGGAGGCCGTGCTGGCGGCCCTGCCCAGCGACCCGGCTGCCGGCGGTGCCGCGCTGGAGCCAGCCCGCCAACAGCTCGGCTGGATCGTGGGCCGGGATACCGCCGGCCTCAAGCGGCCGGAGATCCTGCGCGCCCTGGCCGAAACCGCCAGTGAGAATGCCGTGGACGGCCTGTTCGCTCCCCTGTTCTGGATGCTGGTGGGCGCCGGACTGTGGCTGGCGGGCTGGTGGGCCGGGCCCGGCCCGCTGGCCCTGGCCTGGGGGTTCAAGGCGGCCAGCACCCTCGATTCGATGCTGGGCTATCGGCGCGGCCGCCTGCGCTGGCTGGGCACCGCCGGCGCCCGGCTGGACGACCTGCTGGTGTGGCTCCCCTGCCGACTGGTGGTCCTCAGCCTGCCCCTGTCCGCCGGCGTGTCACCCAAGCGCTGGCCGGCCCTGGTGGGGCGGGCCCTGCGCGATGGCCGGCCCGATCCCTCCCCCAATGCTGGCCTCTCCCAAGCGATCTACGCCCAGGTGGTAGGGGTGCAACTGGGCGGGGCGAATCGCTACGGCGGCCAACTGCGCAGCAAGCCCCTGCTGGCGGCCGGCAGCCCGGCACCGCGTGCGGCAACGGTGCGGCACATGCTGCGCTGCAGCGCCCGGCTGAGCTGGCTGTGGCTATGCGCCGCAGGGCTTCCCGGGGCTTGGGTGTTCATCACGAAACCTCTCAGCTGATTGCCGCGGGCCGCCGGCCTGCCGAAGCTGCTGAGATCTCCCGGGAACCATGCCGATTCGCGAACTCCTCGAAAGCGCCCTGAGCGAACCGGAGATCGGAACCACCCAGCAGTTCCGCTGGCACGCCACGCCGGTGGGCATCGCCGCCCTCTGGAACGCAGGATCCCCCCCCACGGCACCTCCCTATGACGCGGCGCTGCAGGAGGCCCTGCAGGTGGGCCTTGACCTGAGCCGCGAAGAGCGGGAGTTTCACCAGCTCACGTCGGGACTGGTGCTGCTGTTCCATTCCTGAAGGCCGGATCGGCGTGCACCAGCCGCCAGTCGTGCAGCGTCCAGCGCACGCAACCCTCCACGATCAGTGGGTCCTGGCGGATGAGCGCTTCCGCCTCAGCTCGGTCGGCAGCCTCGAACAGCAGCATGCCCCCTGCCCCCTCCCGGCCGACCCGCTCCCCCCAGTAGCCACTGCTGGGGCGATGGCCGGCCCGCTGCAGGCTCTCCAGCCAGCGCAGATGGGCCGGCACCACCGCGTCGAAGCGGACCTTGTCCACCACTCCATCCTCCAGCTTCACAAACCAAGGCATCGGCGGATCTGCAGCAGTCAGCTGCAAGGGTGCCCATCCACTGGGCTGGCAGCAGAACTGAACCAGAAAAGGCGCGAGCTGCAACCCCTGGGTTTGGGCCATCACCCGAACAGCAGGTGAGCTGCATGTGAGGGTGAGGGTGCGGCCCCTGTTCCTGCCGCAAGGACATTTCACCCTCTGGGCCCTGCTCAGGGGTAGGCGTGAAGACCCGCGGTGTGCACCGGCACCTCTTGATCGCTGAGTCGCCACTGCTCCACGCCCCAGCCGAGCACCACCACCAGGGAGCTGGCGCCGGCCACGAGGGCCAGAGAGAGGAGGTCCCATTGGGGCGGGTGCCGTCGAACTATCCGATACATCTCTGGGGAAGCCGGGCAGTGGGACGGTACCGGTCCCAGCCGTGAGCGCCATAGGTGATAACACCGAGGCAGTCCTGGAAAGCCAGCGCCCCGCGGGCACCAGCCCTCATGCCGCCGTGCGGCTGTGGCCTGAGGAATCGGGATCGAGCTGAGCGGCACCCAGGGCATAGGCACGGGCAAACCGCTTGCTGCGCCCGGCCCAGGGCAGATAGGGCTGGGTGGCGGTCATGGCCAGCAGCACCAGATCCTGACGGCTGAGGGGCACCTGATGCCGCTGGGCCAGATCAAACAGCTGATCGGCATCACAGCAGTGCCGCAGCTGGAGCTGAAACGGCACAGAGTCCTTGGCCAGGCTGAGAAAACGGTCGACAGAAGCGGAACCGATCGCCCGGGAAACTCCCTGGTTGTTCATCCCTTCATTGTCTAACGGTCCCGCCCCATCTGCCATCGGCGGCACTACGCGCCCATCGCCGGCTTTTGTAGGCAGCACTGCTGAGCAGCAACCCGAGCAATTCCGTCACGGGGACCAGGACATCGACAAAGCGCGGCTATGTGCGTATAGTCATAACAGTGTTTGGCTCGTCAGTCATGGCTGTTGCAACGGCGCACGCCACCTCCCTCGCACCCGTGTCCCTGGCCGCTGCCGCCGGCGGCAGCAATCTGCTCAAACGCCAGTTCTTCGATGCCGACACCGGCACCTTCACCTACCTGCTGGTGGATGTGCCCAGCCGCCAGGGGGTGCTGATCGACTCGGTGTTCGAGCAGCACGGCCGCGACCTCTCACTGATCCGCGAGCTGGGGGTGGAGCTGGTGGCCTCGCTCGACACCCACGCCCACGCCGACCACGTGACCGGCAGCTGGCTGATGCACGAGGCCACCGGCTGTGCCATCGGCCTGGCCGCCGCTGCCCGGGCGGAGAACGTGACCTTGCCCCTGCACCACGGCGATCGGGTGGCCTTCGGCAGCCGCAGCCTGGAGGTGCGCAGCACCCCGGGGCACACCGATGGCTGCATCAGCTTCGTGCTGGATGACCAAAGCATGGCCTTCACCGGCGATGCCCTGCTGGTGCGGGGCTGCGGCCGCTGCGACTTCCAGCAGGGCAACGCCCACAGCCTGTGGGCCTCGATCACCGAGCAGGTCTTCAGCCTGCCCGACTCGTGCCTGCTCTACCCCGGTCACGACTACACCGGTCGCACCGTGACCTCTGTGGCCGAGGAGAAGGCCTTCAACGCCCGACTCGGCGGGGCGGCCACCGAGCGGGACTTCGTGGGCCACATGGAAAACATGAGACTGCCACACCCCCACCGCATCGCCGAGGCCCTGCCCGGCAACATGCGCTCGGGCAAGCCGCGCAGCCAGCCGGAGGGCGCCGGCTGGGCACCGCTGCTGCGCAGTTACGCCGGGCTGCCCGAGCTGATGCCCGCCTGGGTGGCCGCGCATCGCGATGAACTGACCGTGATGGATGTGCGCTCCGCCGAGGAGTTCGCCGGTCCCGACGGCCGGGTGGCCGGCAGCGTGCTGATCCCCCTGCCTGAACTGGAGGCCCGCTGCGCCGAGATCCCCGCTGGCAGGCCAGTGGTGGTGGTGTGCCATTCCGGCAGCCGCTCGGCCCTGGCCACCCAGCAACTGCTCAAGGCGGGCGTCCAGGAGGTGGCCAACCTGCATGGGGGCCTGAGCCGCTGGGCGGCGGAGGGCTACCCGCTGGATGGCGTGGGCGAGGCCTGAACCCATCGTCGGCGCGGCTGGCCCTTGCCCAGGCTTCTGGCCCCCCTTCTCTTGCACCCTCCAAGCCCCCTCCTCCATTCACCAACTCCCTGTCCTGCCATGACCACCACCATCCCCAGGCGCATCAGCGCCCATGACCTGGCCGACCAGCTGGCCGACCAGCGCGTGCGTGTGATCGACGTGCGCGAACCGATGGAATACGCCGCCGGCCACATCGCCGGCAGCCTGAACGTGCCCCTGGCCCGGATCACCGAGGCCGACCTGCCCAGCGGACCGCTGGTGCTGGTGTGCCATAGCGGCAACCGCAGCGGTCAGGCCCTCAGCCGCCTGCTGCAGAACAGACACCCCCATCCCCTGGCCGACCTGGAGGGCGGCATCCCCGCCTGGCAGCAGGCCGGCCTGCCGGTGCGCAAGCTCAAGGACGCCCCCCTGCCGCTGATGCGCCAGGTGCAGATCGCCGCCGGCTCGCTGGTGCTGCTGGGTCTGATCCTCAGCACCTGGGTGGCGCCGGGCTGGATCGCCCTCAGCTGGTTCGTAGGGGCCGGCCTGGTGTTTGCCGGCGTGAGCGGCTTCTGCGGCATGGCCCGCCTGCTGGCGGTGATGCCCTGGAACCGGGTACGGACCTGATGGATGGCGCCGGCTGTGTGCTGCTCACGGACGGCGGCGCCACGAGGCCCCAGCAGCCTGGGCACCGACCCATTCCTCCCCCACCAGCCCAGCCCAGCCATGCATGCCCGCAGCCTCCAGTTCCGGCTGCGCAGCAGTCACCTCAGCGCTAAGCCACCCTGACCGGCGGCGCGGCCCCGGGCAGCTGACGCCGCTCTGGCAGATTGCCGAAGTGCTCCCGCGCCAGGGTCAGCAGGGCGCCATCGCTTGGGTGCGCGTGGTCGAGGGTGACCACCCCCACGATCCGCTCCAACAGCGGGCGGTGGTGCGTGTGCAGGTGGGTGAGCAGCACCTGGCGCATGTCGCTCTCGCCGGTGCCATGGCCCAACAGCAGCACCGCGTCGGCCTGCTGCATCGCCTCGGCGATGCAGCTGAGGTAAGCGTGATCCAGGGGGGCCCGCTGGCCTGCGATGTCCCGGTCGTGGCGGTGGCTGAGGTGTTCACCGCTGCCCCACAGGCCCTGGGGGCGCAGCAGCGCATGCTCCACGCTGTCGCCCTCCAGCAGGAAAGCATCGGTGTGGGTGTGGGTGAGGTGGAGCACCAGCCGGCGGGCCTGGTCGCCACGGGGACCTCGGCCCTCGGCCAGTGGATGATCCGCACTCACGCCAGCGGCCTGAAGCAGGTGGCGCACCCGCAACAGGGCATCGGCATCCAGGAAAGGGCGACCCACCCCGCAGCTGGTGTAAATCCAGGTTTCCTCGCCCCCAGGCATCTGAATGCGCAGGCGCCGTCCCTCCAGGGGGGTTACCGACGCGCCGAGGGTGCGCAGGAGGGCCTCCACCTTGGAGGTGCGCAGGTCGTGGTGCAAGGGGTGGGCAAACAGGGCCTCCAGCGTGCGCTGGTGATGGCGGGGAAGACCAGGGGATGGCGGCGGGTTGGGTTCGGCCATGCCTCAGCTCGTGGTGCTGTGGCCGTTATGACGAGCTCAGCGGCAAGCCGCTGAAACGGGGGCTGGACCGTAGCGAAAGCTGAGACAGCGGGAAGGCTGGGGCTGACGGCGAATCCGCACGCGATAGGCGCAGTGGGCCGGCCCGAAGTGGTCGATCAG
The DNA here is from genome assembly GCA_044347355.1 of Prochlorococcaceae cyanobacterium. GTDB lineage: Bacteria > Cyanobacteriota > Cyanobacteriia > PCC-6307 > Cyanobiaceae > NIES-981. The sequence goes on from JBIKUY010000003.1 coordinate 17,397, forward strand.
GGCCTCCCTGGCCTCGTGCTGCAGCTCCTCCAGGCTGGCCGCGACGATGCGCAGGGGCAGTTCCGTGGCCTGGGCCTCCAGATGGCCAGGCCGTTCGGCCAGCACCCGGAACACAATCTCTCGCATGGCGGTATCGCTCTCGCTCTGGGTCCATCTTTGGCCCTCCGGCCCCAATCGGAGGGTGCCATCGGATACGGGGAACCGGCCTGCTTGGCTGAGCCCACCGGATTGATTGAGTCCCTAGCCACCGGGACCGCTTGGGGGTGGGCAAAGCTGCGGTGGATCTGCAGCACAAGTCGCTGGGGTCTGCTGTAGCGATGGGGCAGGCACATGATGTCCAGATTCGGCGGAAACCAGGCCGTGGCGATGCCCCCGTTCGGGGTCATTTTCAGCAGATTTGATGTCAAGAAACAACGCCAAGATGCAGCATGGTGAATTCCAATGGAAGGCACTCGAATGGCTGACGTTCCCTACCTCGTGGCCCTCGCTCTCATGGAGCAGGACGGCCGGCGCAGCCTGCCACTCAGCGGCAAATCCCAGCCCGCCGCGGCTGCCGCTGCTGCCGACCCGGGCGAGAACGGCCGCAGCCTGGCGCTGGAGCTGTTGCTGCGCCTCTGGCAACGCAGCGACGACGGCCCCCTGCGCCGGGCAGCCGGCCCAGACAGCCTTCTACTGGTGGAATTGCCGTTGGACGTGATGAGCGAACACCTACCTGTGCTCAAGGCCAACTGGATCGCCAGCGGGGACACGCCAGCCCTGCTGGCGGGTCTGCAGGGCCTGGTGATCCGGGGCTGGCGGATTCACGTCGCCAAGTACGAACCGGTGTCCTTCCCCAGCTGGCCCTGACCTGGGCCTCAGTTGTACTCCCCCGGGATGTCCTGCTTGGTGACCGTGACCCGGCCCACCTTCTGGCCGGACAGCCGTAGCAGCTCATCCCCGGAGAACTCATAGCCCAGAGTGGCGCCGATCTGGGCCACATCGTCGGCCGTGGCAGCCGCCAACACCGACTGGCGCAGGCCGTCCTCCTGCTGCATGCGGGTGAGGAAGGCCTTCAGCTGATCGAGGGACATGGTTGGCAGCTCAAAGTGCGCTGACGCTCAGCGGCCATATCCTGATCCACCTGGGCCAGGCGCTCCAGCACCAGCTCGAGATCCCCTCTGGCCAGTTCCCCGTCATGGCGCCACTTCAGGCAGGTGCGCCCCAGACAAGTTCCCCCGTGGTGACTGATTGAGCTCTGCATCACGGACGCCCCTGGATTGGTCTCCATCCTCAAGGGCTGACCCGCTTTCTTGAGCCCCCCAAACGGGGGCAGTTCTGCAGCAGTCGAGCCGATCCGCAGCGCCAATGGGGCGGATGACAGCACAGAACGTGCATAGCGTTTGTTCGAGTGCGCGGAAGAGTCGCCATGGACGCGCTGGCCGTTCCGCCCGTGCTGGAGTCGGTGCTCAACGCCGCCGACGTGCGCCTGGGCGGCGATCGGCCCTGGGACCTGCAACTGGACGGTTCAGAGGCAGTGCAAAGCCTGGTCAACGCCGTGCTGAAGCGCGGCTCCCTGGGCCTGGGCGACAGCTATGTGGATGGCCTGTGGGAGTGCTCTGCCCTCGATCAGCTGTTCACCCGGCTATTGCTGGCCCAAGGAGACGGCAGGCTGGCCCAGGGCAACGGGTTGCGCACCGCCTTCTGGCTCCTGCGCGAGAAATTGCTGAACCTGCAGTCGCCTGCCCGTTCCACCGTGGTGGCCCGCCGCCACTACGACATCGCGCCCCAGGTGTATGCGGCGATGCTCGACCCTTGGTTGCAGTACAGCTGCGGCTACTGGCAGCACGCCTCCAACCTGGCCCAGGCCCAGGATCACAAGCTGCGGCTGATCTGCGAAAAGCTGGAGCTCCGTGCCGGCCAGCGCCTGCTGGACATTGGCTGCGGCTGGGGCGGCCTGGCCGCGTACGCCGCCTGCCACTACGGCGTGGAGGTGGTGGGCATCACCCTCTCGCGCGAACAGCTGCGGCTGGCACGCCGCCACTGGCACGACCTGCCGCTGCGCTTTGAACTGTGCGACTACCGCCAGCTGGAGCGGCTGGGCTGCGCACCATTCGATCGCGTGGTGTCGGTAGGGATGTACGAGCACGTGGGACCGCGCAACGCCGGCGACTTCTTCGCAGCGGCCCGGAAGGCCATGAAGGACAACGGGCTGTTCCTGCTGCACACCATCGGCTATCGCTGCCCCAGCCCCCACTCCGATCCCTGGATCGACACCCATGTGTTTCCCAATGGGCGGCTGCCGGCCCCCGGGGAGCTGGCCAACGCCCTGCAGCAGGACTGGCTGATCGAGGACTGGCAGAACTTCGGCAGCGACTACGACCAAACCCTGCTGGCCTGGCACGCCAACGTGGAGGCGGCCTGGCCCCAGCTGGCGCGCAAGATCGGCGCCAATGGGGAAGCGGAGCGCTTCCGCCGCTTCTGGCGCTACTACCTGCTCTGCTGCGCCGGCTTCTTCCGCTCTCGCCAGGGGCAGCTCTGGCAACTGATGCTGAGCAAGAGCGAGCTGGCCACACCCCTGCGGCGCCCGCCCTACCGATCGATCCGCGTTGGGCGCTGCCCGCTGGCGGAGTCGCCATCCACCAGCGCATTACGAACTCCACCCATCGCCACATCGATCACACTGTGAACCCATGCCTGTGCCAGTGCCAGAGCCGGAGAGCGGCTGAGAGAATCAACTTACAGCCAGCAACTTGGGCGGCATGGCATAATCCGCATCGGCAAAGATAGAACGGGTACCAGAGGGATCAAGGGCCGATCAACGGCAAAACGAAAAGGGCAGGTATCTCTTGGTAGCGCTTCACCGAGGCATTCAGAAGGATCACGCGGCTATTCATCAACGACTCTGTCGACAACAGAGCAATGGCGATCCATCGATCATCACCGCGCCAGTCATCAATACGATGGGAGAACCCCATTCTGAGGCCGCAACGAAGGATCGGGCATCCCTCAACAGGCCCGTGGATGTGGAAACCTTCACCTGCACCCTCTCCGGACAGGCGTGGATGGGGTGAGAATGGAGCCTGCCCACGCGGCTGATCAGGAGGCCTACTGACCCATGTATCAACCCCTCTGGATGCTGGTGCCCTGGACCGTGTTCGCCATAGCCGCAGGCCTAAAGTTCTGGCGGATCACCAGCCTGTTTCGCCGCCAGCTGAAGCCAGCTCCCACCAGCATCGAACAGGCTCGCCACAGGCTGGAGCGGCTCTGGAAGCGCGATCAGCAGGCCGCCTGAGAAGGACAGGACACACTTGTGCTCCATCAGCTTCACCGCCAGCCCGGGAGGAGCGGTCGCCGACCGAGTGCAGAGTTGCATTAACAT
>JBIKUY010000122.1:0-6025 GCA_044347355.1 Prochlorococcaceae cyanobacterium
CGCCGTAGCCGCCAACGTCTACGACCGCGCCCTGACCACCAAGGAACAGAGGCGTCGCGAGCTTGAGGGCCTTGAAGCCAGGCTGGCCAGCAACCGCACCGACCTGGAGGCCGCGAATCTCAACCTGGTGCTGCGCAACAATCGCAGTGGTTCCGATCCCGTGGTGCGCCTGCAGGAGGCCAGCCGAACCCTGCAGGACCTACAGGGCGATTTGCGCACTCAGGACGAGAGGGTGGCGGGGCTGGAGCGACAACTGGCAGCGGCCAACCAGCAATGGGAGAAACGCAACCAGAGCGTGCTGCGTAGCCCCCGACACGCCGTGGTGTGGGAACTGCAGGCACAGGCTGGCGACCTGCTGGAAGCCCTGCAGCCCGTGATGAAACTGATCGACTGCAAAAACCGCTGGGTGACCACCTACGTTGCTGAGAACGATCTGAACCGGCTTCGGATCGGCTCAAAAGCCCGTATCGAATTGGTGGGAATGCGGGTGGCCCTGAGGGGAGAAGTGCAGTCGATCCGCTCAGGCATTGGCCGGCTAAGCCTTGGCGAGGATCCTCTGGTCCCCATTCCGATCAACCTGGCCAGGGAGAGTGAGGTGCGGGTGCGAATTCTCAACGACGTCCCAGCCCCTGCATTGCAGTTCTGTTATATGGGTTATACCGGGCGTGTGATATTCGAGCGATGAAGATCCTCAACCCATTTCCCCAGGCGATCGGGCCAAGCCGGATCGCTCCATGGATTTGGGGGTTTCTAGTCCTCTCCACGGTGAGCCTTATTCTTGCCCTAGTTCTAGCGAACCTGCAGTTCGGACTCGTCGCCCCTGGACTACTCAATCCACTTGAGACACGCGAGCTGCCAGAGCTCTGGGGTGTTCAGAACGACTGGAAGCATGCGATTCAACCAGCCTTGATCGCCGTAGGCATCGTGTTGGGCATGCGATTCATTCCTCGTCGTCCCTGGGGATACCTGCTGGGATCGATCCTGCTGTCTGGATTCAGCCTGCGCTATTTGATCTGGCGATCCACGACCCTAAATACGGCTCACCCATTCAGCTTCGCCAGCAGCCTTGCACTGTTTCTGATCGAAATCATCTCCCTGTTGAGTATTATCCTGCAATTCTATCCCGCAATTTTCTTCAATCCTGAAACGAGAATCAACCAGGCAAACCGATTCTTTCAGGCCAGATCAGAACATCTACCCTCGGTCGACGTACTCATACCAACATACAATGAATCACTTCGAATTGTGCGCAGAGCAGTACTAGCGTGCCGTGGAATCGACTACCCAAATAAAACCATCTATATTCTCGACGATGGCCGCAGACCGGCCATGGAGAGATTGGCAAGAGAGTTGGAAGTGAGATACATCTCAAGGCCCAACAACATGCACCGGAAAGCAGGCAACCTCAATCATGCGCTGAGTTGCACCCATGGAGAGTTTATAGCAGTCTTCGATTGTGACTTCATTCCATTCAGGCAGTTTCTACATCGTACGATTGGTTTTTTCTCAGACGAAAGAGTGGGCCTTGTTCAAACCCCGCAACACTATTTTAACTCCGATTTTCACCTCCGCAACCTTGGGCTGGATTTTCTAATGCCCAGCGATCTAGATAGTTTTTTCCACTATAATCAGGTAGTTCGCGATCACTTTAACGCGGTAATCTGCTGCGGCACCTCATATGTGGTCAGACGAGAAGCCCTAGCTTCAATAGGTGGCTACTTTACAAAATGCATTGTAGAAGACTATCAAACCGGAACAAAGCTGGTGATCCATGGCTGGCGAATTGTATACCTTGACGAGATTCTAAGTCTCGGCGAGGTCCCGCGCACCTTTCGAGATTATCTCGATCAGCGGCTGCGATGGCTTCAAGGCAATGTGCAGATTTACTTTTGCCAGAAAGACTTGCCGATCTGGACCAAGCTGGGGATCTGGCAAAAATCATTCTTTGCCAGCCAGGCTCTATACTGCTTCATGCCACTTTTTAGGGCTGGCTATATCATCCTTCCCTTGATGAGCTTTGTGATCGGGTTCAGCCTGATTGCCGCCCCGCCTTCAGAGTACATCTTTTATGGTTTACCATTCACGATCATCCTGCATGGAATCTTATCGCGTCAAAGCAACAATCACTATTCCCAGATTTGGACGGAGATTTACGAATCTCTTTTTTGTTTTCCAGCCCTTGGCCGTTTGGCTCGGATGAGCAAAAGTCCGATGAGCCACATCGGCAGCTTAGTAACCAACAAGGAAGCGGTGAATCTTCGCCAAAGCATGGACCTTAGATTAGCCTGGCCCCTGCTTGCTTATCTAGCCATCTTTACTGTTGCACTGTTCGTGCGGTACGGATTACCTTTGATCGATCCGAGTTGGATGCGATCGCCATTCGAAGGAGAAGAAGTGATGCTTGCCTGGAATATTTATAATGCTCTGATCATCTTCATCTGTGTACTTGCCTGCATCGATCGGCCGGTGAGACGCCGGCACGATCGTTTCCCACTGGAAACAATCGCTCGGCTTCGCATCGGAACTCAGGAGGCCTGGGGAGTGACGCAGGATGTCTCTGAAAGCGGCCTGACCATGGCCATGACCGACCCTATTGTGACGCCACTTGGCAGCGAAGTCGTCCTTGATCTACCCCAGAGCAAGCTCAGTCTATCTGCCAGAATCGTACGTCAGAGCAGCAAGCATGGCTACCCCGTTCTTGGCCTTGAATTCTTGATACAATCCGCAGACGAAGAAGAGTCCTTGATACGTTTACTGTATAACGTTCCAAAAGTTGAATCGAGTTGGAATTCTCGACTCATTCCTTATTCTAATCGGCAGTATTTGGCGAGCGGAGCCATTAGTGCGTCGCTTTCGCTAAGCAACTTCTTTTCAACAGGGAATCCCATGCATTTCCCGGGAAACAAGCTTAATGCGCAAGCCTTTTAGAGCCTTGCCTGAGTCGCATCCTCCATCAGCAGCAGCCGCTGGCGTCGATCGACAACACCTGCTGCTTCTGCCCCAACCGGGAAACGCGGCTCCAGGCGCTGGCTCAGCTGGGTTACAGCCCCGTCCTGGAAGCCCAGGTCCCGCTCCAACCCCGCATGCCCGCCAACCGCGTACTTCTGATCGCCCGGTCCGCCGACCCGGTTCCGCCGGCCGGCGATCCATGGATTAACAGCCTTAGCGAAGCCGGGATCGCCCACTTCGTTGCGGTCAGCGCAGCGGAGCTCAGCGATCATCCCGATGGATACGGCGGCGAACCGCACCCTGCTGGCTACGACTATCACACCAGCTCGGTTCCCATCGCCTTCCTGATTCTCGAATGTCGGCATCCTCCCCAGGGGTGAAGGAGTCACACCCATGGCACCAAGACGACCACTCCGAAATACCCAGCCAGGAGAGAACAACAGTTGACCCTCAACCCAGTAGGTGTTGAATTAGTCAACGAAAGGTACCCAGTCGGCGTTGTAGAAGCGGTAAGCGCTGACGGAGTGGCCCTGGGGCGCCACCGCACGGTCTGAAGTGCACCCAGCCGGCCGCTGAGCAGGGCAACAGAAACCGAGGAGAACGGGCCCCATGCTCCTGGGTGCGCAGAAACTCCGCTTCCAGCGAGGAAACACTGCCACTGGTCTCAGCAGCCCCGGTGCTGCAGCGGCAAGGGCAGGTTTTGCGGCAGGCTTTCAGGGATGGGCAGGGATCATGGGCCGTCCATCAGCCTCCGGGAGGGAGGAGGCCATCGTTAAGGTGAACATTGATCGTTCCCGGCTGGATGTGATCATGACAACCCCCGCCACCAGATCCGGACAGCCCGCAATTCACCGCTGGATCAAGACCGAATGCGGACGCGCAAAGTTGGCCGAGCTAGCGGCGCGGACCGGTCCGGCAGCACGACTGCGGCTGGTCTGGTTCGTGCTGGTGGCCAGCATCCGAGACTTGACCCTGCCGCTTCAACCCTGATCGCCAGGGTCAAGGGCCCTTCGGGCGGCCCGACCCGCGAGAACGATTGATCCCACCGTGGCGAGCAACCCCACGATCCGCAGGAGCCAGGTGGTGGTGTCTGCCTTGCCGGAGAGCACCTCCCCGAAGCGAGCCACATCACCGGCCAGTTCACCGAGGGCGCAAAACAGGATCGTGCCGGGCACGATGCCGATCAGACCGATCGAATAATCGCGCTGGCTCACATCGCTGAGGCCGTAGGCCAGGTTGAGGAGGGAGAAGGGGAAGGCAGGCGAGAGGCGGGTGAGCAGCACCAGCCGCAGCCCCTCCCGGCTCACGGCCTGCTCGATCGCCAGCAGCTTCGGCACGGCGGCCAGGCGCTGGCGGGCCCAGGCGCGCAACCAGGTGCGACCCAGCAGAAAGGCCGCTTCAGCCCCCAGGCTGGCCCCGACGAACACCAGCACACTGCCCCAGACCGTGCCGTAGAGGGCGCCGGCCAGCATCGAGGCCCACACCCCTGGCAGCAGCAGCGTCACCCAGAGGGCATAGAGAGGCACAAAGGCCGCCGCACCCCATGGGGAGCGCAGAGCGGGGAGGAACTGATCCAGCAGCGCTTCAGGCATCGGTGCACCGGCGTAGGAACTCAGCGGCCACGGTGTCCTCCGGATCCTCCCGGAGCACCGCGGCGAACGCTTCGGCCGCCGCCGTGAAGCGGCCGGCGTGGTACGCCTCCACGCCCGTCTCAAACCGATCCAAGGTTGCCCGCCTCGAGGCCCCGCCGCCGGGGTCGCCCTCGTCATCAATCAGCTCGAGCACCTTCACCGGCATCGACTTGCCCCGCACCTGAAGGTCCCCGAGGGAGCGAACCGGCACCGTCAGGGAAGCGGCGACATCCTCGAGGGTGTCAGCGGTGAGAGCAATGCCGCAGCCAAAGATCTTGGTGAGGTCCTCGACCCGGTCGGCCAGGTTCACGGCATCGGAAATCACGGTGCTCTCCATCCGCTCCTCCTCGCCAACGGTGCCCAGCATCAGATCACCCGTGTGGATGCCAATGCCGATGCGCAGGGGTGCGCCATCGACGGAGCGGCGATCCTGGTTATAGGCGGCCACCTCGCGCTGAATCGCCAGCGCCGCACTCACGGCATCGGCTGCGCTGCGGGGGAACAGGGCCATCACGGCGTCACCGATGTACTTGTCAATGAAGCCGTTGTGTTCGCGAATGATCGGCCCCACCCGCCGCAGGTAGGCGTTGAGGAAATCAAAGCTCTCCTTGGGCGTCAGCCGCTCCGAGATCGCCGTGAAATCGCGGATGTCGGCGAAGAGCACGGTCATCCGCTTAAGGATCTGATCGCCCAGCTCCACGTCCAGAATGCTGTCGCGACCCAGGAAGCTGAGGAATTCGTGGGGAATGAAGCGGCCGTAGGAGCGGTTGATCCTCGCCATCTCGCCATAGAGGCGGGCATTCTCCAGGGAGATGGCTAGCTGGGTGCCAAGAATTTCGATGGTCTCGAGGCGCAGGCTGCCAAAGACGTTGCTGGCCAGGTTGTTTTCCAGATACACCACCCCCAGCACCTGCGTTTGCAGGGTGAGCGGCAGGCAGAGCACCGAGCGCAACCCGGCCGCCATCACCCTGGGATCGTGGCGGAAATCACCCTCGGCGGCCGCATCGGCCAGCACCACCGGCCGGCGCAGCCGGCGCACCATCCGCACGATCGAGAGCGGCAGATCATGGCTCTCGGCCAGGGGCCTGGCCTGCAGCACCTCCACCTGCCGAGGGTCAGCCCGTCCCTCGGCCTGGATCATGGCCTGCTCGCCCGTATCCAGGATGAGCACCACCCGCTCAGCGCCGGCATTCGCCAGCAGGATCTCCACGATCCGATCCAGCAACCGATCGAGCAGGATCTCCCTGGAGAGGGCTTGCATCGACTCAATCAGGCTGTGCAGATCCAGGCTCCGGCCCAGTAAGCCGCTCACCGGCTGCGAAGGGGCGTCCTGCGAGCCGCCCAGCTCAACCCGTCCCAACCGCTCCTGGCGGTAGCGGGCCTCCTCGGCGTGGGCGCGGGCGGCCACCGGGTCGCCGAGGCTGCGGTGCAGGGCGGCCGCCCTG
>JBIKUY010000214.1:0-4337 GCA_044347355.1 Prochlorococcaceae cyanobacterium
AGCCTGTTGGACGTACGTCCTCGCAGAGAGGCTCACAGACACCTCCCGAGTCGGGCGTTCACCGCACGTGGGGCTTGCAGGTTGAGAGCAGTCGAACCATCTCGGGAGCCATCAGCGCTGCTCCGCACAGCAACGCCAGCTTGCCGCTTGAGGGTGGAATCCAATCCCTCTGCAGCTGCTCCAGCGTGCCGGGGCAGATCTGTTCGATCGATCGCCCCTCCAGCGGCCAGGATCTTGAACACAAACCGTTGTCGGTCGAATGGTGGCTTGGGCGGCCGGGGTGCTGGGTTGGTTTGCATGGCTGCTCCCCGTTGATCAGGCCCCGGGCCAGCCGCAGGCAGAGCCACCGCCGTGGAGCATGATTCCGGCCGGGCCAACGGCCATCTCCCGGCCCTCCAGCTCCTCCATGTCGAAGGAGTACCAGCCTTAGCCCATGGCGCTATCGGAACAGGGCGGATTCGGGTTCTGCTCGTAGTCGGCATAGAGCTGCCCCAGCTTGTCGAGCCCGGGCGGGGTGGCGGTGTTGGCGTGGCTCCAGTCGGTGTCGGCGCCCTGGCCCCGCGTTCGGCATGGAACCTTCCAACGGATCCTGCCGCTGTGGTCGTAGGTCTCCATGTCCTCGTCCCAGTCGTTCACCAGCAGGTAGCTGTCGCCGGGATTCAACGGTGCCGGCACAGCCAAGTACCCTCCGCAGCGATATCGGCCAGACAAGGCGCGTTGTCCCGCGCGCACTCCTCTTCCTGTCGATGCATGGCTGCCCCTGGCAGCGAAGTGAACCGGCTTCTGATGCACCTGATTCGGCGTGCAGTCTGCCTACCTGGCGAGAGCTTCGGGATCGCAAGCCACAACAGCGCTCCCCACAGGGCCTTGATCGGCAGAAGGACTCGACAATGGCTGAAGGTCCGATGCTTGCTGAAGGACAGCAGCGATGGATTCCCAGAATGCATCACGCTCTCGAATCACACGCTTCCGCACCGCATCAACCTCGCTCAGTGTCCCTAATCGGCCTTCACAGAGTTCAGCCACCATCTGCTCTGCCAGCGGGCCATGATTGTCTCCGTCGAGGGAGATATGCCGCTCGAAGTACCAGGACAGAGTCGGCGCATGGAGTTGATGGAGGTGCACCTGATCAAGCAAAGCGCGGAACAGGTCAGGAACAAGAAGCTCACGCCCGTAGCAGAATGCCGCAGCCAGGTGGTGCGGCTGACCTGATTCGATCAGACTCCGCGTTGACTGCATGAACCTGCGAGACGGTTCCGGAATCGCGGGATGCAGCATGGCCCGGTCAAGGCCTTCGTGAGCGGCGACAGCAAGCACAGCATCAATCGGGCAGGTATCCGCGCCAATCTCCTGCATGGCTGCCCGGTAAAGAGAGAAATGACTCAGATAACAGGGGCCGCCAAGCTCGATCGGAAGACAATCACACTCTTCCGCCGCCACTAAGTCATTGATGAGCCCAGCAAGGCGTGGGTAGCGAGGCGGGACCCAAGGCACACCGGCGGGGGCGAGCAGCTCCTGAAGGGACTTCAGGAGCTGCATGAAGTCCCATACAGCGAAAACATGATGCTCCGTGAAGAGCCTTAACTGGGCAAGGCTCCTGATCAACAAGACCTGCGGCATGACTTCAGCGGAGTCTCAGAGTCCCAGCTCCGACAGACCCGGAAAGTCGAGAGGGCGCGGCCCCTCTCCCCAAGTGAAGAGCCTTTCGCTTTCGCGGATTGGCACATCGTTGATACTTGCTTCGCGTCGTCGCATCAGCCCCTCATCCGAAAATTCCCAGTTTTCGTTGCCGTGCGAGCGATAGTAGTTGCCGGAGTCGTCATGCCATTCATACTGAAAGCGCACAGCAATGCGATTATCCGTGAAAGCCCAGACCTCCTTAACGAGCCGGTAGTCAAGCTCCTTGGCCCACTTGCGCTCGAGGAAACGAAGAATCTCCTCTCGACCACGGATGAACTCACTGCGATTGCGCCAGAAGCTATCTTCTGTATAGGCCATGGCGACAGTCTGTGGGTCCCTACCATTCCAGGCATTTTCTGCCATCCGAGCTTTCTGGATAGCCGTTTCGAGCGTGAAGGGAGGGAAGGGGGGCTTGCCGGTCATGGTGAAGTCCTTGTGGTTTTCGGTAGATGCAGGTACTCAGTGGTTTCGCGCACTTCGACCCTGTCGGTGCGGCCATACATGGCCAGCCGCTTCTGCAGCTTGAGCGCCTCTTCATCGGTACGCGTGCAGGCGAATCCATAGCGCGCGCGGACCCGTTCAGAAGCCTCTTTCAAGGCCATCAGGCCCTTACGCTCCAGCTCGGCAATCGACAGAGTGTCCCCGGGCTTCAAAAACTCATAAACGATGGTTGATGGAGAATAGAACGTGCTGGCCTCCCCATCCGGCCAGCAGAGCTGGAGCATCACTTCAGGCATGGTTGGCTTGTCGTTGAAAACAGTGGCTAGGAGATAGCCACTGCGCGAAAACCAGTCAACGGTGCAGCATCATCCCAGAAATGCATTGTCTGTAGGCCGCGCCGAAGACTGACAGCGGACGGACCTGTATCAAAAGATCCAATTGGGCTGCAGATCAGGTTGGCATGATCCTTGATGATGTCAAGAAGACATGTCAGTTTCCCGTGGGGTACCGCCAGCAGAAATCCAAAGCTGGGGAAGCAACTGAGCCAACTGAGCTCATCGACCTCCACTGGGCGGGTGATGGCATCGAGATCAATCGCAATGCTGAGACCACAGGCCTCAGCAAACATCACTGACGTGCCAACGAGGCCGCCCATACTGATGTCCTTGGCAGCATGGACGAACCCTGCCTGTGCCAACCTGGGCAGTAGCGCCAGCTGTTGCTTTAACCGGGCAGGCTCAGCAGAGGTTGCTGCATCCCAGAAAGGATAGTCACGATAGAAACTGCCGTTCGCATCCACAAGGAGTACCAGGGCATCGCCAGACTGAGCAGCCCTTGCCGAGAGCACAGGACCCTCCACGACCCCAAGCACAGCAACCGACAGTGCTGAGTAGGGGCTCTGGGTGTTGATGTGACCGCCCACCATCGGGATGGAAAACTTGTCACATGCGAACCGCATTCCCTCCAGCAGAAGGGCGCCCGCCTGCGCGCCGGCACTCCAAACACTGTTCACGAGGGCCAGGGGGCGTCCGCCCATGGCAGCGATGTCGCTGAGGTTGACCAGCACGCCGCTCCAGCCTGCGAACCATGGATCGTCATTGACGAGAGCAGGCTGCATACCTTCGCAGGCGAGCAGCAGGGTACCGCTCTGAGCCGGTATCAGTGCTGCGTCATCACCCAGCCGACTGGCCACACCAAGTTCGGGGAACGGGTGATGGGGAAAGACAGAAGCCGGAGCCTGGATGTCGCGCTTGGCATGCAGGCCGCTCAGCGATCGAAGCCGGTCAGTTAGGGCGGTGAGCTCCTGTGCGCTCATGCGACGTTGAACTCGTAGGGGCGACGTTCCAGTGAGGGCTGGTAGTAGTTGAGATCCGCCTCCATCAGGTGATGGCGGATGCCCTTGATCTCCAGTTCATCAATCGAGGCCCAGTGCAGACGTTCAAAGAAGCGAACATTTTGAATTTGCACAGTGGCCAGAAAGCGGTCACAACCCCAGCCATGGGCAGTGGTCACCGCCTTCCAGATCAGGCCTTTGCCGATCTGGTTATGTCGTCGAAATCCGTGGTGAACGCCAAGGCGACCTCCATACCAAAGCCGTGGACTTTGCTCGACAATCCGAACCACACCAACGACTTGGCCACAATGGCTTGAGCCGTGGTGAATCGCGGCAATCGGGTAAGCACGCTGATCGAGCTCGTCACGGTCGCTGGCTTCGAACAGGTGCTGTTCTTCGCAGAAGATGGCACTTCGCAGCTCCCAGTAGCCCATCATCAAGGGTGACTTCTGGCGCAGCAGATGAAACGAGAAACGATCAGAGCTGGCGGTCGGCGAGAGGCGGAAATCATCGGCGTCAATGCCGATGCCCCAGCGTACTGAGGGCGTGAAAGAAGCAGGCGACGAACTCGGGCTTCGGCCGATGTCGTGGCTGCTGGGATCGATGAAGATCATGAAGGTCAACGCTCAGTTTCGAACAGGGACAAGGCTGAGCAGGCACCACACTTGGCGCAACCGGCAGACATGGCGTCTGAGCTGATGTCGGAGTTCCGCAGCTGGGCAGCAACTGCGGTGTAGACCTCGACCATGAAATCCGTGGATGGAGCGGGATGCTGTTCAAGGGGCGTCCCCGAAATGGGGACGAAGGGCACCACAAAGGGATACACACCAAGTGCGATCAGCTTTTCACTGCAGTGGATCAACGACTCGGCGCTGTCACCGAG
>JBIKUY010000124.1:0-5947 GCA_044347355.1 Prochlorococcaceae cyanobacterium
CGTAGATGTTGAGGAAGCGGCGCAGTTTGCCGTTGTCGTCGCAGAGCCGGGCCTTGATGCCTGGGAAGCGGGCCTCCAGGGCATCCACCAGAGCGCTCACACTGGCGGCATCAAGGCTCACACTGGCTTCGTTGTCGGTGAACTTCTGCAGGGGGGTGGGGATCAGGACCTGAACGGGCATTGGGGGGAGTGTTGGAGGTGTGACCTGGTTGTGGGGATCAGCCCTTGGCGTGGGTGGCCTGGGCCTGTTGCCACGCTGTAGTGAAGCTATCGAGCTGGGCCTCGATTAGGTAAGGCTCACCAATGGCGGAGGCCACCGCTTCTGTGGTCTTGAGGCCATTGCCGGTGATGTAAGCGACCGTGCGCTCCTCTGGATTGATTTTGCCCTGCTCCACCAGCTTCTTGAGAACGGCAATGGTGGTGCCACCGGCTGTCTCGGTGAACACGCCCTCGGTTTCGGCCAACAGCTTGATGCCCTCAATGATCTCGTCGTCGTTCACCGCGGCGATGTTGCCCTTCGTGGCGTTGGCGATGTCGATGGCATAGGGCCCGTCGGCCGGATTACCGATGGCGATCGACTTGGCGATGGTGTTCGGTTTCACCGGAGTGATGAAGTCGCGGCCCTCGGCAAAGGCCTGGGCGATTGGGCTGCAGCCCTCCGCCTGGGCTCCGCTGAAGCGCACGGGCTTCTCGTCTACCAAGCCGCACTTGATGAACTCGTCAAAGCCCTTGCGGATCTTGGTGAATAGGGATCCCGAGGCGAGGGGCGCCACGATGTGGTCGGGAAGCTCCCAGCCCAGCTGTTCGATCACCTCGTAGCCAAGGGTTTTTGAGCCCTCGGAGTAATAGGGGCGCAGGTTGATGTTCACGAAGCCCCAGCCGTAGGTGTTGGCCACTTCCGAGCACAGGCGGTTCACCTGGTCGTAGTTGCCTTTCACCGCCATCAGGGTGGGGTTGTAGATCAGGGTGCCCAGCACCTTGCCCAGCTCCAAATCACTGGGGATGAACACGCAGCATTCCAGGCCGGCATGGGCGGCGATGGCGGCTGTGGAGTTGGCCAGGTTGCCGGTGGAGGCGCAGCTCACGGTGGTGAAGCCGAGCTCGCGGGCGCGGGTGAGGGCCACACTCACCACCCGGTCTTTAAACGAGAGCGTCGGCATGTTGACGCCGTCGTTCTTGATATAAAGGCTCTTGAGCCCCAGACGTTTGGCCAGATTGTTGGCCTTGAGCAGGGGGGTGAAGCCCGTGCCCACGTCGATGGGATCGCCCTCGATCGGCAGAAACTCGCGGTAGCGCCAGATCGAGGCTGGCCCAGCTTCGATCGTGGCCCGACTCACCCGGTTCTTGATTGCCTCGTAGTCGTAGACCACTTCCAGTGGTCCGAAGCAGACGTCCTCGCAGACATGGCGGGCACCCGCTTCATAGGCGTGGCCGCATTCCTTGCAGCGAAGCCCCGAGAAGGTGGCGCGGGAGAGGGTGGCTGTCACGGCACCAACCAAGCTGAAACGGCAGGCTAACAGCGTTGAACGACTGCTCGATTTAATGCCGACCTTACTAGTCGGTTTTAATCCGAGCAGGGGCTCCGCTGGTCAAGCCGGCTGTCTGCCTAGCCTCCATCTGTAGACCCTGCCTGCTGTTTCCCGCCGATGCGCCGCTCGCCGGTTCTGCTGCTCACGCTTGTTGTTGGTCTCTGCCTGGCGGCGCTGGCCGCTTCCCGGCTCTGGGTGGAGTGGCAATGGTTCAGACAGTTCGACTGGGGTCTGGTGCTGCTGCGCCGCTGGGGGTTGCAGCTGCTGTTGGCCGGTGCCGGTGTGCTGCTGGGGTTGCTGTTGCAGCGCTGGCTGGTGTGGTTCTGGCATCGCTCCGCCCCACGGATTGTTCCCCGGGCCTGGCCGGGCCGCAGCTTCCCTGCTCCTGCTGGCCGGCTGGCTCTTGCTCCCCTGCCCTATGGGTGCATGCTGGCGGTGGTCTTGGCAGCCCAGCTGCTCCCCCTGACCCTGCTGCTGCGTCTAGCCCAGAGCCTGCTGCTGAGTCCGTTCGATCCCCGGCGGCTCTACGGTCTGGCGCTGCTCGTCGACTGGGGAGGTGTTGGCTGGCTGGGGCTGGTGCCACTGCTGGCTGGCTCGCTGGTGATTCTGCTCTGGCGCCCCCAAGCCGGTGCTCGCCTATTGGCCGGCCTAGGGGCCGCCAGTGCTGCCCTGGCTCTGGCCCGTGGTTGGGGGTTGTGGTCCCTGGCGCTCCTCGCCCCGGATGCGGGGATCCGGGAGCCGCTGCTGGGCGCCGACGTGAGTTTTGCCATGGCGCGCTTCCCCGCCCTGGCGGTGCTGCTCACCCTTGGGCTGGCTTTGCTCCTGTTGCACACGGCTGCCGCACTCTGGGGTGAGCTGGCCCGGCCTCCCCGCCTCAGTGATGGCCGGTTTGCCGGCTTCAGTGCGGCCCAGCTGCGGGCGTTGCGCCTGCCACTCGCCCTTGGAGCCCTGGCCAGTGGGGCGGCCCTCTGGTTGGCCCGCCACCAGTTGCTGCTGAGTACGACCGGCAGTGTGCCCGGTGCCGGTTGGGCCGACGTGCATTTGGCCCTTCCCTTGCGAACGGCAGGGGCCCTGGTGGCCTGGGCCACGGCTGTGGTGCTGCTCCTGCGTCTGCCCAGCCGGGGATGGCGAGGACCCGCTGCCGTTCTCGGCGGCGGCTTGATGGTGACCCTGACCCTGCTGGAGGCCCTGCTCCTGCCGCTCGTGCAGATGCTGGTGGTCACCCCCAGGGAGCTGGAGCGGGAATCGCCCTATCTCAAGCACTCGATCGAGGCCACCCGGGCCGCCTTTCAACTGGATCGCATCAACACCCGCAACGTCAATCCCAATCCCCAGCTCACCCGCGAAGACCTGGCCCGCAGCCAGGCCACGATCCGCAACATCCGACTCTGGGACTCCCAACCGTTGCTGGCAACCAACCGCCAGTTGCAGCAGTTGCGGGTTTTTTACCGCTTCTCTGAGCCCACGGTGGATCGCTACGAAATTGGGAAAAGCGCCCCGGCTCAGCAGCAGGTGATCATCACCGCTCGGGAGATTGATAGTTCGGGCCTCCAGCCTTCGGCGCGCACCTGGCTCAATCGCCATCTCGTCTTCACCCATGGTCAGGGGTTCACGGTGTCGCCGGTGAACACCAGTGGACCGGACGGGTTGCCGGAATACTTCATCAGTGACCTGGGCTCCAACAGCCGGATCAGTGGCAGTACTCAGCTGGGGATCAGCAAGGCGGACGTGGCTGCGGCCATTCCGATCGTCCGGCCCAGCCTCTACTTCGGCACCCTGCCCCTGCCCTATGCCCTGGCCCCCACTCGGGTGCGGGAGTTCAACTACCCCGAGGGTGATGTGAACTTCTACTCCCACTACACCGGTCAAGCCGGGGTGCCTCTGGGGAATCCCGTAGCCCGCCTGGCGGCCGCGCTTTACCTGGGCGAACCCAGGCTGCTGGTGGAAGGGGCGCTGACCCCCGACACCCGCCTGCTGTTGCGGCGGGAGGTGAGGGACCTGGTGGCCCGGCTGGTGCCCTTCGTGCGTTTCGAGGCAGAGCCCTATCTGGTATCGGTGAGGCTGGAGCGGCAGAGCGGTCCTTTTCGGCCGGAGCAACACCAGTTCTGGATCGTGGACGGCTTCACGGTGAGCCGCAGCTACCCCTACAGCGCACCGGTGCCGGGCAGGCCTGACCTGCGCTACATGCGCAATTCGGTGAAGGCGGTGGTGGATGCCTATGACGGTCGGGTGGCTCTCTATCTGACTGAGCCCGATGACCCTCTGATCGCAGGTTGGCAGCGCTTATTCCCCGAACTGTTTGAACCCTTGGATGCCATGCCGGATGAGCTGCTGGCCCACATTCGCTATCCAATTCCCCTGTTTGAGCTGCAAACCACTCAGTTGCTCCGCTACCACGTGACCGACCCGTCCATCTTCTACAGCGGCGACGACGTGTGGCAGATCCCGAAGGAGATCTACGGCTCTGAACAGGTGCCGATGCAGCCTTATCACATCAGTGCCCAGCTGGCCCCCAACATGCCGCCGGAGTTTCTGCTGCTCCAACCCCTCACGCCCCTGGCTCGGCCCAACCTGGTGGCCTGGTTGGCGGCCCGCAGCGATGCCCCCAATTACGGCCAGTTGGAGCTGTTGCGTTTCCCTAGCCAGACGCCGATTCTCGGACCCGAACAGATCACGGCGCTGATTAATCAGAACCCCCGCATCAGCCAGCAGTTTGGCCTCTGGAACCGCTCCGGCGCGGAGGTGATTCAGGGGAGCCTGTTGGTGTTGCCGGTGGGTAATGCCCTGCTCTATGTGGAACCGGTGTATCTGAAGGCGCGCAAGGGTGGCCTGCCCACCCTGACCCGGGTGGTGGTTAGTGATGGCACGCGCATTGCCATGGAAGCAAGCCTTCCCGAGGCGATCGAGGCGTTGCTGGATCCCAAGCGCTCGGAAGTGGCCAGCGAAATCTCTGCAGAGCTGGGGATTGCCCCCTGAATGGCAAAGGGATCAAGTGCTCATCCGAGACCCAATGGGACGCAAAAAAAGGGGCCCGATTGGACCCCTGGGAACGGTTCACCGATGCAGGTGAACGGCTGACGACCCTGATCAAGCAGCCACGGCGGTCTTGGGGTCGAGTTCGCCCTTGGCGTACAGACCGGCGTAGTAGTTGATGTCGCGCTGCTTGATCTTGCTGGCGTTGCCGGCGCACCAGAACTGCTGGTAGCGATCCAGGCACACCTGCTTCATGTAGGCCCGGGCGGGCTTGTTGAAGTGGCGGGGATCGAAGTTGGCGGGATCCTTGGCGGCGGCTTCCCGCACAGCGGCGGTGAAGGCCAGGCGGTTGTCGGTGTCGATGTTCACCTTGCGCACGCCGTTGCGGATGCCCTCCTGGATTTCTTCCACGGGCACGCCGTAGGTCTCGGGGATGGCACCGCCGAACTTGTTGATCATGTCCAGCCACTCCTGGGGCACGGAGGAGGAGCCGTGCATCACCAGGTGGGTGTTAGGGATGGCCTTGTGGATCTCGGCGATGCGGCTGATGGCCAGCACTTCACCGGTGGGCTTGCGGGTGAACTTGTAGGCGCCGTGGCTGGTGCCGATGGCGATCGCCAGGGCATCCACCTTGGTTTTGGCGACGAAGTCGGCGGCCTCGGCGGGATCGGTGAGCAGCTGGCTGTGGTCGAGCTTGCCCTCGAAGCCGTGGCCGTCCTCGGCCTCACCCATGCCGGTTTCCAGGGAGCCCAGGCAACCCAGTTCGCCCTCCACGCTCACGCCGATGGCATGGGCCACATCCACCACTTCCTTGGTGACGGCCACGTTGTACTCGTAGCTGGCGGGCGTCTTGGCGTCGTCCATCAGCGAGCCATCCATCATCACCGAAGTGAAGCCGTTGGCGGCGGCGCCGAAGCAGGTGGCGGGGCTGTTGCCGTGGTCCTGGTGCATCACCACCGGGATGTCCGGATAGGTTTCCACGGCGGCCAGGATCAGGTGGCGCAGAAAGTTCTCACCGGCGTACTGGCGGGCGCCCCGGGAGGCCTGCAGAATCACCGGAGAGTCGGTTTCGTAGGCCGCCTCCATGATCGATTGCACCTGCTCCAGGTTGTTCACGTTGAAGGCAGGAATGCCATAGCCGTTCTCTGCGGCATGGTCGAGCAGCAGCCGAAGGGGAACGAGCGCCATGGGTAAGAACCTCTCTATCTAGAAGGTTGGACTGGCGGCGAGTCTAGGCGATGCCCTCCGGATCCCTGCTGGCCCAATGCTTGGCATTGGCCCATCAAAAACCCGTGGCAGACCGGCCGCCACGGGTGGAACGCAATGGCGTCAAGCTGCCTTGCTGGATCAACTCTGACTGTGCAGGGCATTGCTCAGTCGAGCGTCTGCTCAGTCGATCAGCCGCTGCTTGCGCAGGGATTGAACGGAGTAGTGGTCTTGCTTGG
>JBIKUY010000125.1:0-5927 GCA_044347355.1 Prochlorococcaceae cyanobacterium
CTGTTGGTTCACATCAATCAGGTCGAACTGCACCAGTTCAAGTCGTTCGGCGGATCGATGACGATCCCGCTCGAACAGGGATTCACGGTGGTCACCGGCCCCAACGGCTCGGGCAAGAGCAACATCCTCGATGGCGTGCTGTTCTGCCTGGGGCTGGCCAGCAGCAGGGGCATGCGCGCTGAACGGCTTCCAGACCTGATCAACAGCGCCATGCTGCGCGCCGGCAAGGCCGCGGAAACCGTGGTGAGCGTGCGCTTTGATCTGGGCGACTGGCAGCCCGACGAGGCCGAAGCCGGGCTGGAGCCGCCCGAGGAGGGCCCCTGGATCCGACCCGGCCAGACGGAGTGGACCGTGACCCGGCGGCTGCGGGTCGCCCCCGGCGGCACCTATGCCAGCAGCTTCAGCGCCGACGGCACCCCCTGCAACCTGCAGCAACTGCAAACCCAGCTGCGGCGCCTGCGGGTGGATCCCGAGGGCAGCAACGTGGTGATGCAGGGCGACGTGACGCGCATCGTGTCGATGGGCGCCCGCGACCGGCGCGGCATCATCGATGAATTGGCCGGCGTGGCCCTGTTCGACTCCCGCATCGAGCAGACCCGCGCCAAGCTCGACGAGGTGCAGGAGCGGCAGGAGCGCTGCGCGATCGTGCAGCAGGAACTGCTGGCAGCCCGGGCAAAGCTGGAGCGCGACTGCGCCAAGGCTCGCGCCTACCAGGACCTGCGCCAGCGGCATCACACCGGCCGGCTGCAAGAGCAGGTGCTGGCTTATGAGGCCGCCGAGGCGGGTGTGGCCCAGCTGGAGAGCCGGCAGCGGGCCCTCGCCAGCCAGCAGGAGGCCGACCGGGCCGCCGTGGCGGTGGCAGAACAGACGCTGTCGGAAGCGGCCCGCACGCTGGAGCAGTTGCAGGCGGAGGTGAAGGCCCTCGGCGAGGACCAGTTGCTGGCGGTGCAGGCGGAACTGGCGGGCCTGGAGGCCCGCGCCCGTGAACTGGCCCGCCAGGCCGAGCAGCACCAGCACCAAGCCGAGGCCCTTCAGCGCCAACGCCAGGAGCTGGCCAACCGACAGGCTGAGCTACGCCTGCAGCAGCAACAGGGCCAGAACCCTGCAGAGCAGACCGATCTGGAAGCGGCCGAGCAGGCCTGTCGCACCGCCGAAGCCGCCGTGGAGATGTCCCGGCGGCGACTTGGCGAAGTGGCCGGTCGCTCCGGCAGCTGGCTGGAGGAGCAGCAACGGCGCAGCCAGGAGCGCGATCGCCTCGGTGCCGCGATCGGCCCCCTGGAAGCGGAGCGCCAGCAGCGGGGCGAACGGCTGCGCCAGGGGGAGGAACGGATCGAAGAGCTGCGCGGCGAACTCGACCGAGATGGCAGCAGCGACGCCCAGGCCCTGGCGCAGCTGGAGAGCAGCGAGCGGGAACGGCAGGTCCTGGTGAAGCAACTGCAGCAGGGCCAGGGGCAGGTTCAGCAGCTGGTGGAGGAGCTGGCCCTGCAACAGCGCACCCGCAGTCGGCTGGAGCAAGAGCAAACCCAGCTGGAGAGGGAGATCGCCCGCATCGACAGCCGCCGCGAGACGCTGCAGGAAAGCCGTGGCACCGGTGCCTTGCGGGTGCTGCTGGAGGCGGGGCTGGAGGGGATCCACGGGCCGGTGGCCCACTTGGGCGAGGTGGAGGAGCGCCACCGGCTGGCCCTGGAGGTGGCGGCGGGGGGCCGGCTCACCCAGGTGGTGGTGGAGGACGACCGGATCGCGGCCCGGGCCATCGAGCTGCTCAAGAGTCGCAGGGCCGGCCGGCTTACCTTCCTGCCCCTCAACAAGATCCGCAGCAGTGGGAGTGGCAGTGGGAGTGCCACCGCCGCCAGTGCCCTGCAGCGCGGCAATGGCGCGGGAGCGGGCCCAGGCCTGGTGGGCCGTGCCGTGCAGCTGATTCGGCACGAGCCGATCTATGCCGAGGTGTTTCGCTACGTGTTCGGCGACACCCTGGTGTTCAGCGACCTGGCCAGCGCCCGGCGGGAGCTGGGCCGCTGTCGCGCCGTGACCCTTGATGGCGAGCTCCTGGAGAAGAGCGGCGCCATGACCGGCGGCAGCTTCCAGCAGCGCAGCGGCCAGCTGGGCTTCGGCCGCAGCAGTGAGCACGATGAAGCAGAGCCGCTGCGGCGCCGGCTGCTGGAGCTGGGGGAGAGCCTGGTGGCCAGCCGGCGACGGGAATCAGAGCTCGCCGGTCAGCTAGAGGGCCAGCGCCCGCAGCTGGAGCAACTGCAGCGCCGCCAGGCGGCCCTGGAAGCCGAACACAGCAGCGCCATGCGCAGCCTGGAACCGCTTCGGCAACGCCAGCAGCAGCAACAACAGCGCCTGCAGCACCTGGAGCAGGCCCTGCACGACGACTGCCAGAGACTGCAGCACCTGGAGCGCGAACTGGGGCCGCTCCTGCAGCAGTTGCAGGCGCTGCAGCAGGCCGACGCCAACCAGGAAGCCTCCCGCGATGCCGCCCGCTGGCAGGCGCTGCAGCACGACCTGGAGGCCGCCGACCGCACCCTGGCGGAGGCCCGCCTGGTGCGCGACCGGCTGCTGGCCGCGCGGCGGGAACGGGCGCTCGTGGCCGAACGCTTGCAGAGCCAGCTGGAGGCCGTGGCCGGCGATGAGCGGCGCCTGGTGGCGGCGGTGCAGGCCCTGGTAGCGGAGCGTGAAGCATGGAAGCAGCAGCAGCAGGCCGATCAGCAGCAGCGCCAGCAGCTGGAGGCCCGCCAGAGCGACCTGCAGGCCCGCTTCGGCGAGCGGCGCCGGAGCCGAGACGCGGCCGAGGCCCAGCTGGCCGGCCAGCGCCATGCCTTGCAACAGAAGCAGTGGGAACTGCAGCGGCTGGGGGAGGAGCTGGAATCGTTAGCGACCCAGCGGCGCGGCGAGCAGCAGCGGCTGGAGCAGTTGCAACGGGAGCTGCCCGATCCCTTACCAGAGATTCCCGAGGAGATGCGCGCCAATGGCCTCGAGACCCTGCAGGCCGAGCTGCGCAGCCTGCAGGCCCGCATGGAGGCCCTGGAGCCGGTGAACATGCTGGCCCTCGACGAGCTGGCCCAGCTGGAGATCCGCCTGGCCGACCTGGAGGAGCGGCTTGACGTGTTGGCCAAGGAACGGGAGGAGCTGCTGCTCCGCATCGAAACGGTGGCCACCTTGCGCCAAGAAGCGTTCCTGGAGGCGTTCGCGGCGGTGGATGGCCATGTCCGCACGATCTGTGCCGAGCTTTCCGACGGCGAGGGCCACCTGCAACTGGAGAACCCGGAGGCGCCGCTGGAGGGGGGACTCACCCTGGTGGCTCACCCCAAGGGCAAGGCGGTGCGCCGCCTCAACTCCATGAGCGGCGGCGAGAAATCCCTCACGGCCCTGAGCTTCCTGTTCGCCCTGCAGCGCTTCCGCCCCTCGCCCTTCTATGCCCTGGACGAGGTGGACAGCTTCCTTGATGGGGTGAACGTGGAGCGGCTGGCGGGACTGATCGCCCGCCAGGCCGACGAAGCCCAGTTCATGGTGGTGAGCCACCGCAGGCCGATGATCGCCGCGGCCCAGCGCACCATCGGCGTGACCCAGGCCCGCGGTGCCCACACCCAGGTGGTGGGATTACCGCCAGCGGCGTAAAGCCGTGCTCTGGGAGAGAATGCCTAAATGACCAGCCCCCCGCCCGGCAGCGATCGCCTCGCGCGCACGACCGATCCCGGCGCCGATCCTCCAAGCGACCGCCTGTGGTTGCGCTCAGAGCTGATGGGCACCCAGGTGATCACCCGCGACACCGGTCGCCGCCTGGGCGTGGTGGGCGAGGTGGTGGTGGATATCGACCGGCGCGAGGTGGTGGCCCTGGGGCTGCGCGACAACCCGCTCACCCGTTTTCTGCCCGGCCTGCCCCGCTGGATGCCTCTCGACCGCATCCGCCAAGTGGGCGATGTGATCCTTGTGGACTCGGCCGACTCCCTGGCCGAGAGCTTCAACCCGGAGCGCTACAGCAAGGTGATCAACTGCCAGGTGGTCTCCGAATCGGGCGAAAAGCTGGGCAAGGTGCTCGGCTTCAGCTTCGACATCGAAACCGGCGAGCTCACCACCCTTGTGCTGGGTGCCCTGGGCGTGCCGCTGCTGGGCGAGGGGGTGCTGAGCACCTGGGAGCTGCCGGTGGAGGAGATCGTGAGCAGCGGCACCGACCGAATCATCGTGTACGAGGGGGCTGAGGAGAAACTCAAGCAACTGGGTACGGGGCTGCTGGAGAAGCTGGGAATCGGTGGTCCGAGCTGGGAACAGGAGGAGCGGGAGCGCTACCGCGGTGCCATGGTGCCGGTGGAGAACCAGCTCGCCGCCGGCGTGCCGAGCGTGCAGGAACAGCGGCGCATCCAGCCCGCCAGCACCAGAGCCTTCGAGCCCGAGGAGGCCTACGACTACGTGGAGGTGGAGGAACGGCGCCAGCGGGAGCCCCTGCGCCAGCGCCGCTATCTCGATGACGACGAGCCCGATCGTGCTCGGAGCTTCAGGGAGCCTGAACCGATCGATCGTCAGGAGGCCTTGCGCGAAGGGCCGATACGCAACGAAACCCCGCGCGGCGACAGCCTGAGCGAGGGCCTATCCGCCAGGCCGGCCTACAGCCGCGATCCCTACGACGAACCCCGGCGTCGCCCGCCCGCTCCGCCCAGCCGTGAACCCCTCGACGTGGATGCCGAGGACCTGGATGATCCCTGGTGAGCGCTCAGGCCTCCTTGAAGTTCAAGGAGGCGGAATTGACGCAGTGACGCTGGCCGGTGGGAGCCGGGCCGTCGTTGAACACGTGGCCCAGGTGGGCGTCACAGTTGGCGCAGCGGATCTCGGTGCGCACCATGCCGTGGCTGCGGTCCACGTGGACGCTAATCGCCCCCGGATCCACCCCATCCCAGAAGCTGGGCCAGCCGGTGCCGGAGTCGAACTTGGTGACACTGCTGTAGAGGGGAACATCGCAGCAGATGCAGTGGTAGGTACCGCTGCCCTTGTGGTTCCAATAGGCGCCGGTGAAGGCTCGCTCGGTGCCGCCCTGGCGGGCGATGTGGAACTGCTCCGGGGTAAGCCGGGAGCGCCAGATCTCCTCTCGCGCGTCCCGCGCCAGACCACTCTCAACACCACAGGCAGAAGCTGGAAGCTGGGACTCGGTCATCGCCGGGCAGGCAGGGCTGCTGCAACCTTAGGAATCTGGCCGGGTCGAGCGTTGCGGCACCAGCAGAAGCTCGTCCACCACGTCGGCCAGGGCAGCCACGGCGCCAGGCGAGCCGCGCAGCTGGCGCAGATCTTGGGCCATCCGGGCCAGACGTGAGGGCTCGGCCAGGCACTGCTGCACTTCCGCGGCGATCTGCTCTGGAGTGATCGCCCCAACGCGCTCAGGCACCACCTGGCGGCCGGCGGCGATATTCGGCGCCGCCAGCAGGCCTCGATGACGCAATCGCCAGAGCGTCAGTGCCACCCCGAACAGCCGGCGCAGCAGGGGCAGGCGCCCCACCAATCCCGCCAAGCCATCCCAGGCCTGCATCACGTGCAAGTGCTGGGTCGGCACCAGCACCAGCATGGGAACCCCCAGCGCCGCCAGTTCAGCGGTGTTGGCGCCCACGGTGGTGAGGGCCAGACTGCACTGGCTGAGCACGTCATGGGCGGGGCTGGGCTGCACCAACTCGATCCGGCTGCCGGCGGCGGTGACCAGGGCCAGGCCATCGGCTTGGAGCAGGCCACTGGACACCAAGTGCGGCAGACCAGCGCGGTAACACCGAGCAATCGGGTTGGCCGGCCCGGCGTAGGCCAGCAATTCCTCCACCCTTACGGTGGGAGCCAAGGGCAACAGCAGGCCCAGGCCGGGCTCGCTCCGGGCCAACCGGTCGGCGGTCTCCAGCAGGAAGGGCACGCCCACCCGCAACTTGGCGGGCTTGGAACCCGGCAGCAGCGCCAGC
>JBIKUY010000126.1:0-5889 GCA_044347355.1 Prochlorococcaceae cyanobacterium
ATCGTTGGGATTGATGGAACGATGGTTGAAGTGGAAGCTCTGGCGCGTTGGCGGAATGCCCAGTTTCCCGATACTCCCCCGGACCTGTTCATGGGCCTAGCCGAGCGCTACCGGTTGATTGATCGGCTCGGCAAGCTGATGATCGAAAGGAGCCTGAACGGTTTCAGGCAGCTGCGTGAGGAACTATCTCAGGGCTCCAGCCTGCAGTTGGCCATCAACATCAGCCCCAGCCAACTCCTGCACGATGGCTTCGCGCCCTGGCTGCTGGAACAGATCGGCGTCAGAAAGATCCCTGCTTCAGCAATCACACTGGAGGTCACGGAATCGGCTGTGATCGAAATCACTGACGATCTCAACCTGAACATTGCCAATCTGCGTCAGGCCGGGATGCGTCTGGCGTTAGACGACTTCGGCACGGGCTTTTCCTCCCTGAGACTGCTGATGGCGCTCAGGCCGGATGAACTGAAGATCGACAAGTCTTTTGTATTGGCCACCCTCAACGACAGCCTGGCCCTGCAGATCGTGCTGCTACTGCAACAGCTCAGCGAGACGATGGCACTCACGCTGGTGGCCGAAGGCGTGGAAGACGAGCTGACCCGCGACCGGCTTGTGCAGGCGGGTGTTCGCTTCTTCCAGGGCTACCTCTATGCCAGGCCTGCAAGTCCGGCCGACCTGATCGCCAGGCAACGGCAAACCGCACCACGATCGCAAGAGCATCGTCCATAACGTGGGCCCTCACCCCAAGGACCCCCATCCATGACCGCTTCCGGCGCCGGTGCAGGCTCCCCCCAGCCCAGTGCAGCCGAACTGGCCCGCTATCTCGAGCAACGGGGCGAGCTGAGCAAGCCCTGGATGCTGCAGTTGCTGCGCCTCACCAAATTGAAAGAGTCCAAGAACGACCTGGATCCCCAGGACTACATGGCACGGCTCCAGGAAGCCCATGCCGACTTGATGCGCCTCGGGGAGTTCTGGAAGGGGCGTGAGCGCGAGGTCTTCAGCGGTAGCTACAGGCCGCCTGAGCTGATCGAACCGCTGCCAGGCTCCGCCGACGATCGATGAGCACGGGCACACCAGCCGCAACAGGGCAGCACAAGGCCAATCAGCGCTACCCGATGGCACCACTGATCCGCTTCACCCTCGTGAGCCTCTACTTGGCCCTGGCCACCCCGCTGCCCTGGCTGGCGCCCCCGCAGCTGCAGCCATGGCTTTGGTTCGCCCTGGTCCAGGGACTGGTGCTGGTCTGGGCCATCAGCAGCGAACAGGTTGAGCTCAGTGGAGAGGGAATCCGCGTGGGCCATCCAGCCTGGTGCGCCTGGCTACTGCGCCGCGGCTGGCAATTGCCTTGGTCAGCCATCACGGCAATTACGCCAGTGGCCACCAGCCAGGGTGGCAAGGTTTTTTACTTGCGCACATCTGGC
The DNA here is from genome assembly GCA_044347355.1 of Prochlorococcaceae cyanobacterium. Lineage (GTDB taxonomy): Bacteria > Cyanobacteriota > Cyanobacteriia > PCC-6307 > Cyanobiaceae > NIES-981. The sequence goes on from JBIKUY010000126.1 coordinate 1,419, forward strand.
CAGGCCCTGTTGTTGCCCCAACGCATCGCGCAATTCCCTGACTTCCTACAGCGCTTCACCCGGGAAACGGGTCTGGACACCAGTTCGATCGGCCGGATCAGCCCCCCCTGGACCTATCAACTGCTTGCCGGCCTCACCGCCCTGATGCTTCTGGGGGAACTGGCCTGGGGCATCAGCTCTCTCTCCGCTGGATCCGTCAGCTGATGCCATTGGCTCGATCGATCAGGGGGGGAGCTGATCGCGCCATGGCAGACGGCAAGGGCGGAAACCCTTCAGTTGCGCGACAGTGAATTGAGTGGTGGAGACCCGTTGGTTGGCGCCGTTGCAGCGCCGCTGGCTTCTGATATCTCGGGGAGGTTGTCAAGGCTGAAGCGGTAGCCCTGTTGCCGCATGGTCTCGATGCCACCACCCTCGCCAAGACCGGCCTGTTCCAGCTTGCGGCGCAAGGTGAGCACCTGTGTGTCCACCGAGCGGGGTCCGCCGCTGAAGGGTGGCCAAGCCATACGCAAGAGCTCCTGACGGCTGCGCACCACACCGGGTGGCATCAATAGGGCACAGAGCAGGGCGAATTCGCGAGGGCTGAGTTCCACCGGCTGGTCGCGCAGGGTCACCTGGCGCAGCAGCAGATGCACCTCCAGTGGGCCAACGCACACCCGTTCCTGTAACCCGCTGCCGGCGCGCCTCAACAGGGTGCGGCAGCGGGCAGCCAGTTCCTCCAAGCCGAATGGCTTGCGCAACACATCGTCGGCTCCACCATCGAGCAGGCTCACCACCGGCTCAGAGCCGGAGCGGGCAGTGAGCACCATCACCGGGCAGTGCAGCTGGGCCGCAAGGCGCAGGGCACTGCTCTCATCCAGCAGCTCGGCACTCACCAGCAAATCGGGAGACTGATCCCGGCAGAGCTCGACAGCCTCCCGGGCCGTGGCTACAGCGGCTGCCAGATGACCGTCCTGGCGAAGGCGTTGGGCCAGGACGGTGCGAAGCGTGGCATGGGGATCGACAACCAGCACCCGCTGAGCACCAGAAACAACACCTGCTGCCGTGGCGGAGAGTTCGGAGACCTGGGCTGGGGAAGCTGTTCGATCAACTGCAACCGGCCGGCCCATGGACATCTGGCCTGATCCGGGTGAAGCAGGATTGTGGGGAGTGGCGGGGCTGTCGGGTGCCATTTGGGTGTATGCCCCCGGATAGCCCCAAGTTAACGGGCTTTCCAAGCCCATACGAGTATCAGCGGATGCCTTTGCAACAGACCACTGGCGGAGAGCCGCCCTCCCCATCAGCGGGGCGGCATGGGCAAAATGAACCCCAGGTCGAGCTCAATGATGACCGCACTTCAGCATCCGGACGCCATCCGCCATTTCCAATCGCTCTGCGATGCCTGCCAGGAACTGGCCCATCGGCACCACGGGCCCGCCGATCTGCGTCTCTACGCCGACGGCTACCTGCATGCCCTGCGCCGCACGGCCGTGCTGGATCCCCTGGCCCAACGGCGGCTGGAGGAACTCGTCGATCGCTGGATCCTTGACCCCTCCAGTTTCATCGGTGCCGACGGTGATCCTCGCTCGCTCTACGAGCCAGGGCGCAGCCTTTGAACTTCTGCAGGACTAAGGCCAGGAGCTTCAGCTGGCCAGGGCCACTTCCAGCTGTTCGCGCAGTTCACCGGAGTTGTACATCTCGATCAGGATGTCCGATCCACCGATGAATTCCCCGTTCACGTACACCTGGGGAATGGTGGGCCACTCGGAGAACTCCTTGATGCCCTGACGGATCTCCGTATCGGAGAGCACATCGAAGGTTTCGAACGGTACCCCGATGGCATGCAGGATCTGCACCACATTGTTGGAGAAACCGCACTGGGGCATCAGCTTGGTGCCCTTCATGAACACAAAGACCGGGCTGCTGCCAATCAGGGTCTCGATGCGGGCCTTGACGCTGGCGTCCATGGAATCAATGGGGGGTTGAGGTTTGCAGGGCAAGGGCGTGGATCGCCTCACTGGCCAGTTCCTGGCGCAGGGCGCTGTACACCAACTGGTGCTGCTTGATGCGGTTGAGGCCGGAAAAGGCGTCGGACACCACCTTCACTTGCAGATGGTCGCCGCCACCGGTGAGGTCTTCCACCTCAACGGTGGCATCCGGTAGGGCGCGATGGATGGCTGCCTTGACCTGGTCGGGTTGCACCATCGGGCAGAAAACAGGACGTTGCGCTGGATTGCCAGGGGAATCTAGTGGCCTCAGGGGGCTGGCTGACCAGCGGTGTAGGGGGTGGTGGCGAAGCCGATCTCCACAAGGGTCTGGTAGGCCCGGCGCCCCTCCTCGCTGGTGGGGGTCATCACCTTCACCACTTCCACAAGCAGCGGTACGGCTACCTCTGGCTGATTCTGACGACGGAACACGGCTGCCAGGCGCAGGTTGGCCTGGGCCAATAGGCCAAGGGCTTCACGCCCGTTCTGGTCCATCTCCCGGGGAATGCGGGCGTCGAGGCCGCGGAAAGAACCGCTCAGATCGCGGTAGAAGCCCAACAGGCGGCGGGTGAGATCCCGAGCCTGGTCGTAGAAGCCACGGGCCTCATCCAGACGGCCAGCGGCGGCAGCGGCATCCCCCCGGGCCAGCAGGCTGCGCACCGTGGAGAGGCTGAGGGGGTTGGTGGCCGCCACTTCGGCCGGGCTGGCGCCCTGGGCCCGCAGCGGCAGAGCCAGGGCCGGAGTTGCCAGAGCGATCGCGGCCAGAAGGGCAGCGGTTGAAAGCCTGTTGGGGCTGCGCACAGCGCTGCGATGAAAGTGGGCGAACTCTAAGGGGACCCCTCCGCCAGGCCATTCCCCAGGCAGGCGATGGCGCGCTGTTCCAGCTCCACCATTGCCTCAGTGAGCTGATGGGTCAAGGCCAAAGCGCCATCTCGGCCCTCGCCACTGATCCGCATCGGCTTGCCGATGCAGATCGCGGCCCTGTCGCAGGGGCGCGGGATGGTGTGGCTGTAGGCGATGCCCACCGGCAGCACCGGCACGCTCACACCCCGGCTGGCGGCCAGGGCGGCTAGCCGGGCCAGCCCCTGCTGCAACCGCAGGGGCTGATCGTCTTCCCGGCGGATGCGTCCCTCGGGAAACACCACCAACTGTTGGCCGCCCTCCAGCAGCTCAAGGGCATGGCGCAGGCTGGCCAGGCTGGGGCGTGCCTGGTTCACGGCAAAACAGCCCAGCCGCTGCAACAGCCAGCCCTGCGCCCCCCGCATCTCATCGAGGGTGACCATGAAGCGGCAATCCCGGCCGGTGACCCGGCGACCAGCTGCATGGGGCACCAGCAGGGCATCCCAGCGCGCCTTATGGGTAGGGGCCAGCAGGGCAGGACCAGACTGGGGAAGCCACTGCTGGCCCTCTACCCGGATTTGCCTGAACCAGAGCGGCAGGGCTAGATCCTGTGTGGCCACCATCGCGACGGGGCCGAGCCACGGACTCACTCGGCTGCACACTGTGCCCCCGCCATGGCGACTAGTCAGAACAGTGGTAACCGGGGGGGCTGGACACTGAACATCAGCCGTCCCTTCAGCAGCACTGATGCCCTCGGAGATCACGGTGTCAGGAACGGTGTCGGGAACGGACTGGGCAGCGAGATCGGCCATTTCCGCCGTTAACACCGGAGATCCATAGCCCTTCGAAATTAACCAGCCTGGCGAGGGCCGCGGCCGAAGATTGGGCAGTTGCCTGGCCGGCGCCCTCCTAGGCCGAATCCTTGCTCGCGCACTCCATAGGATCCGCCCAGAGCAGCTCCCCCCATGGCCAGCCTCGGCGTCAACATCGACCACATCGCCAATGTGCGTCAGGCCCGCCGCACGGTGGAGCCCGACCCGGTCACCTACGCCCTATTGGCTGAGCTGGGCGGTGCCGATGGCATCACAGTGCACCTGCGCGAAGACCGGCGCCACATCCAGGATCGCGATGTGGAGCTGTTGCGGGCCACCGTGCGCAGCCGCCTCAACCTGGAGATGGCCGCCACCGCAGAGATGGAGACCATCGCTCTACGCATCCGGCCAGACATGGTGACCCTGGTGCCAGAGAAACGCCAGGAAGTGACCACCGAGGGGGGCCTGGATGTGGCCGGTCAGCAGGCGGCCCTCACCGCCCTGGTGGGCAAATTGCAGGGAGCCGGCATTGCCGTGAGCTTGTTTGTGGATGCGGATGCCCCCCAGCTGGAGGCCAGTGCCGCCACCGGCGCCCGCTGGGTGGAACTGCACACCGGCACCTACGCCGAAACCGGCTGGAGCAACCAGCCCCGCGAACTGGCCCGTCTCTCCGAGGGCAGCTTTGTGGCCCGCAGCCTCGGGCTGCGGGTGAACGCCGGCCACGGCCTCACCTACCAGAACGTGGAGCCGGTGGCGGCGATCGAGGGGATGGAGGAACTGAACATCGGCCACACAATCGTGGCCCGTGCCCTGGCGGTGGGCCTGGAGCAGGCTGTGCGGGAGATGAAGGCGCTGGTT
>JBIKUY010000127.1:0-5839 GCA_044347355.1 Prochlorococcaceae cyanobacterium
GAGCAACCTGCTGAAGGTCGTTGGAGGCGCCGGTCGTGACTTCATCTTCGCCGTAGACAATCTCTTCTGCCACGCGACCACCCAGGGCCACCGCCATCTGGTTCTGCAGGTAGGCGCGGGAATAGAGGCCCGACTCCATCCGCTCTTCCGAGGGGGTGAAGAAGGTGAGGCCGCCGGCATTGCCGCGGGGAATGATCGAAATCTTCTGCACGGGGTCGTAGTCCGGCATCAGGGCACCCACAAGGGCATGGCCGGCCTCGTGATAGGCCACCAGGCGCTTGCGCTTCTCGCTCATCACCCGGTCCTTCTTCTCAGGACCGGCCATCACACGCTCAATGGCGTCGTTCACCTCATCCATGGCGATTTCGGTGAGCTGGCGGCGAGCCGCCAGAATCGCGGCTTCGTTGAGCAGGTTGGAGAGGTCGGCACCGGTGAAGCCTGGGGTGCGCCGGGCCACTTTGTCGAGGTCCACGTCCTTGGCCAGGGTCTTACCCCGGGCATGCACCTCAAGGATCTGGAGGCGGCCGTTGTAATCGGGCCGGTCCACCACCACCTGGCGGTCGAAACGGCCGGGACGCATCAGGGCCGCATCCAGCACATCCGGACGGTTTGTAGCGGCGACGATGATGATGCCGGTATTTCCCTCAAAGCCATCCATCTCAGTGAGCAACTGATTGAGGGTCTGCTCGCGCTCGTCGTTACCGCCGCCCAGGCCGGCGCCACGCTGACGGCCAACAGCATCGATTTCGTCGATGAACACGATGCAGGGGGCATTCTTTTTGGCGTTCTCGAACAGATCACGCACCCGGCTGGCGCCGACGCCCACGAACATCTCCACGAACTCTGAACCGGAGATCGAGAAGAAGGGCACACCGGCCTCGCCTGCCACCGCCTTGGCGAGCAGAGTCTTGCCGGTGCCGGGAGGGCCCACCAACAGCACACCCTTAGGGATCTTGGCGCCGACGGCGGTGAAGCGATCGGGGTTCTTGAGGAAGTCGACCACCTCGGTGAGCTCAAGCTTGGCACCCTCGATGCCGGCCACATCACCGAAGGTGACCTGGGTCTGGGGCTCCATCTGCACCCGCGCCTTGCTCTTGCCGAAGCTCATCGCTGGGTTGCCGCCACCACCTTGGGCGCGGCGTAACAGAAAGAACAGACCACCCAGCAGGAGCAGGGGGAAGAACAGGCTGCCCACCGCCTGCTGCCAGGCCGCTGGTTCGCGGCTGGGTTGCACGGCGATGTCCACGTTGTGATCAGTGAGGATCTTGAGCAGATCCTTGTCGGGGGCGAGATTCACCACCGCCCGCTGACCGCTGCTCTCCACCACCTGGGCGGTTCCCCGGTCGGGGGAGATCAAAACCCGGGAGATCTCATTGGCCTGGACGGCCTCCACGAAATCGCTATAGCGGAGGGTGCGGGGGGCGTTGGCGGGATCGGGACGATCCAGGAAGGCCGTGCCCACGGCGATCATCACGATCACCAAGAGCACATACAGCCCCGCGTTGCGCCAGCGCTTGTTCACAACTCTCGCCTCAGCTGAGTAAGAAGTAACAGAATGTTAACCGGGAGCGGTCGCCTCAGGCGGCGGCGCGCAGCACCTCCACCACACTACGGAAGGCGAACCACTCGGGGATCTCCTCACCGCCGCGCAGCATCTGGCGGAACTGGGTGCCGCTGAGCTTCTTCACATGCAGGCCGCGGGCCTCGGCGTGCTCAGCGGTGACATAACCCTCCTCGTCGGTGAACACCAGGTTGAGGGAGGGCACCGTCTCCATACCCAGCTCGGTGGCGTTGTCGCGGGCGAAGTCCTGGGCCTGGTAGGGGCCGTAGAAGTCATCGCCGCTGAGGGAGCTCTTGCATCCGGCCATGTCGCGGCCAATGATGAAGTGGGTGCAGCCGTAGTTCTTGCGGATGATCATGTGCTGGAGCGCCTCACGGGGGCCGGCCATGTGCATCGAGTAGGGCAGGTAGGCCCAGCGGATGCGTGGATTGGCCACCTCCTCCGCCAACCGCTCATAGGTCTGGAAGCGCACCTCACCGGCAATGTCGTCCTCCTGGGTGGGGCCGCAGGTGGGATGCACCAGCACCGCGCCGCCCTCGCTCACGTTGTCGGCATGGAGGGCGCGAGTGAACAGCTCGTAGTGGGCCCGGTGGATCGGGTTACGGCACTGGAAGGCCACCACGCTCTCGCCAGCCGGCAGGGTGGAGCGCACCTCGGCGGGGGTCTTGCAGGGGAACACCCGCTGGGGCAACTCCAGACCCTGCACGCTTCCGCCCAGGTAGAAGCGCCCCCGCTCGCCGGTGATCATCCGCACCGCGGGATGCTCAATCGAAGTGGTGCCATAGCAGCCCTGGGCTTCGCGGGCCTTGTCCGGTTCCCACTTGCTCTCCACCGTGAGCACGGCCAGCTCCTGACCCCGATACGTGAGCAGTAGCCGATCGCCGATGGCGATCGCATCGTCGTCGCTGTCGAACACGATCGGCAGGCCGAACAGCAGCCCACTGCTGGTGCGATTGCCCGCCACCACGGCGTCGTAATCCTCCTGGTGCATGAAACCGCGCAGGGGGGAAAACCCGCCCACCACCAGCAGCTCCACGTCACAGGCATTGCGGTCGCTGCACTCCACGCGGCGATCGGCGCTGGCCTTCACCGCCTCGCGCTCCGCTGCCGGCACCATCAGGTCCACAAGGGTGCCGCCATGGGGGGCGATCAGCCCGGCATGGGCGGTCTCGAGGCTGGTTTCCACAGCGGCCATCGGTGGTTCAGACGGGAATGGCCAGGATTCTCCCAGACCAGGCATCGCCCCCGGCAGACCCCTGCCAGCAAAAAGGGGCCTGGAAAGGCCCCGAGGGAAGCGTGTTCGGGCAGGGCAGGATCTGGCCCAGCAGTTCAGGCCTGCTCCAGGCGGCCGAATACCTGGCCGGTGATCTTCACGTCCAGGGGATCTTTGGAACCCATGTCGGTGTCGGAGGGCTGGACGGCGGTGAACACACCAGCGAATTCACCGGTATTGCCGTCCACCTTGGTGATGGAGATCTCCATCTCGCCGGTGCCATCCACGTAGCGCTTGATATTCTCGCGGGCAATTTCCTCATTGCCACTGCCAAGACCCACCAGGCCCTGGGCGTACTCAACGCCGGTGGTCAGGCCACGTCCCTTGGGATCCAGGAAGTTGGACGTGCGGTAGCTGGGCACCCGGTAGCTGCCGTTGAAATCGGTGCTGGTGCTGATCGCCGCACCCTCTGCAGTGGCATCCAATTCCTTGCTGGAGAAGGTAAAGGGCACTTCCTCGCCGCCAGGTAGCAACACCGTGATGATCTGGAAGTCGATGCCGCCTTCCTCCTTGAAGTTGATGCCCTCCGTGCTCACGGTGAGATCGCCATAAACCTGGTCGAGGCTGGTGGTGAAGCGGGTGAGGATCTTGCCGGGCACAAACTGGGCTTCCTGGCGCTTGTTGGCCGGCTCACCCTTCACGAAGACCTCGGCGGGGTGCATACAAATTTCCCGGAGCTGGTACTGGCCGCCGGGGGTGAGGGCAATCGAACCGCGGGCCGAGTCCGGCAGCGTGGGGCAGTCGTTGGCCAGACCGGTGTTGTGGATGTCGTCGTAGGTGAGCTGGGAGCGATCCACGGCCTTGGCCCCACCGCTACAGGCGGTCACCAGGGTCAGACACAGCGCCAGCACAAGGGCTAGCAGAGGACGAAAACGCATGGAAGAACGCCGCAGAGGGGAGTCGGGGACTGGGCTGCAGCGGATCTTACCGGTGCAAAACCCCGATTCCCCGTACCATGGCCCCGCTCTCAACAACCTGTATGCGAGAGCCATCCCCCAACAGGAGCACACCGCACGATGGGTCTGAATGAGGGTCAGCTGCACCAGCTCACCAGCGTGCTCGGCCAGCTCGACCACCTGACGGGGGAACTAGACGGCGACCCAGAGGCCCTGCTGGAACTGCTCCGGCACCTGGAGCACCTGCACCGCCGGATCCAGGACGGTCCTTTCCGCAGCAGCCTGCCGGCCGACCGCAACCACCTGTTCAACCTTCTGAAAAGGATGGAGAAGAGCGGTGGCTGGCCCTACATCCCCCGTCTCCAGCTACGCACCTTCATGGATCTGCTCCAGGGGGAGGATCCAGCTGAGCACCATCCGCTGGCGGCCTGAGCAGGGCACCGAGAGCAGATAAAAGGCTGTGAGCCACCGCCAGCTTGCTGGCGGGTTGAAGCCGTTCCACCTGGTCGCCGGGGCCGAGCAACCAGCCCTGGTTGCCGTTGCTGGCAAAGCCAGCTCCAGGCTGATCAATCGGGTTGGCGAACAGCAGATCACAGCCCTTGCGCCGCCACTTGGCGCAGGCCTGACTGAGCACGTCGCCCGACTGGGCGGCAAAGCCCAGAATCGCTTGCCCCTGGGAACGGCCCGCCACAAGCCCGGCCAGCAGATCCGGCACCGGTTCCCAGCCCTGGCTGAGGTTGCATTCCAGTTCCGTCTTGGCCAACTTCTCGGCCAGGGGGCGGGCACGGCGATGGTCAGCCACGGCCGCTGCCATTGCAATCGCATCGGCCCCGGGCTGGGCGTGCAGCAGAGCTCGCTCCATCTCGGCGGCGGTGGTGACCGGCCGGCAGCTGAGTCCCTCCAGCCATGCTGGCGGCAGACTGAGCGGGCCGTGCACCAGGGTGACGGCCGCCCCCCGCAAACGGGCGGCCTGGGCGAGCAACACCCCCATCCGCCCGGTGCTGGGGTTGGTGAGACAGCGGGCGGGGTCGAGAAATTCGCGGGTAGGGCCGGCGCTCACCAGCAACCGCCGGCCCTGCCAGTCGCGCTGCCATCCCCACAGGGCCAGGCTCTCCAGCGCCAGCAACAGCAGATCAGGCTCAGCCATCCGCCCGTCTCCCTGGCGATCACAGGCCAGCACCCCGGCTGCGGGGCCCAGGGGCACCACCTTCGGCCAGCGGTGAATCTGCTGCCAGTTGGCCTGCACCGCTGGCGCCGACCACATGCTGGTGTTCATCGCCGCCGCCGCCAGCACCGGGGCATCACAGGCCAGCAGGGTGCTGGCCAGCAAGCTGTCGCCCAGGCCATGCACCCAGCGGGCCAAGCTGGTGGCACTGAGGGGAGCCACCAGCACCAGCTCCGCCCACTCCGCCAAATCCACATGCAGGGGCCGGGGCGCCTGGTGACTCCACTGGTCGGCATCGAGATGGCAAGCATGGCGACTGAGACAGGCCAGGGCCTCAGCACTCACCAGCCGGGCAGCGCTAGGGGTAAGCACGCAGCGCACCTGGGCCCCGCGCCGGGCCAGGGCACTCACCACCAGCGGCAATTTCACCGCGGCGATGCTGCCGCTGATGCCCACCAAGATCCGCCGACCGGCCAGTGGATCGGCAGGCTGGTTGGGTAGTGGGTCAGGGCTGACCAAGCTGCTGCCCTCCCATCCGCTCACTCCTCATCAAAGGGTTCCTGGTCGACCAGATGCAGGTACGGGCGGGCCAGTTCCGGCCGGTGAATCGCCAGCGCCCGCATTAGGTGCCAGTCGGACAGGCCATCAAACGGACTGGGGTAGTCGTCCTCATCGAGCCTTCGCGCCAACTCGGCGATGCTGGCCTCCGTGAAGGCGGCGAGCTGCTCGGCGGTGATCGCGGCGGTCATGGCCACAGGGAATGGGGTGAGGGGGGGTGAAGCGCGGCGGGTGCGGGAGGGATAATGGGCAGGCCGGCGCAGCCTTCGGGCCTGCCGACCGGCCTTCAGCAGGGGAATTAGCTCAGCTGGTAGAGCGCTGCGATCGCACCGCAGAGGTCAGGGGTTCGAGTCCCCTATTCTCCATTTTGTTGCAGGCATCCAGGC
>JBIKUY010000243.1:0-3977 GCA_044347355.1 Prochlorococcaceae cyanobacterium
GCTATGGAGCCCCCGCTGAAGGGCTGGCGGCGCCCGCGCTGCGCAGCCACCACCTCAGCCTCAGGCTGGAGCACGTGGGGCCAGCAACTCATCCCGCCAGCGGAACAGGGGAGCGAGCAGGGGATTGTCGGCAATGCCCGTAACGCCGCGGCCGGCGAGGGGAGCACCGCTGCTGTCCGGGAAACAGAGCAGGGAAAGCTGGGCCGCCACCGCCAGGTCGGCCAGGCTGAGCTGGTCGCCCACCAGATAAGGCTGGGCAGAACAAAGCACGGCCAACTGTTCGAGATTGCGCTGAAGCTGTTGGGAAGAATCCCCGGCCACCATGCCGCTGAGGGCTTCGCCCACCCCGCCCAAAAGCCCAACTGGCAGGCCGCCCACCAGCTGGCGCAGGGGGGCGGGCGTGGCATCGGGCAACAGGGCCGTGCGCATCACGGGATCACCCGCGGCAGCCTGCAGCAAGGCCAGGCGGCAACCAGAGGCCAGGGCGGTGTCGGCCCAGTCCTCAAGCAACAGCACCCGGGCGCGCAGCTGGGGATCGGCCGGCAGCAGGGCCGGCAGGGGATGACGGCGCTCTAGGTGCAGGGCGATGGCGGTGGAATCGGCGATCACATCGGTGCCATCCACCAGCACCGGCACCTGCCGCTGGCCGGAGAGGCGGAACAGCTCCAGCTGGCCAACGCCCGGAGTGACCTCCACCACGCTGTAGTCGAGTCCCTTGGCCGCCAGGACCAGGCGAACCTTTTCACAGAAGGCCGAGTGGCGGAACTGGTGGAGCTGCATGCGCCGGGTCACGGGGCCAGGCGGCAGAGTAGCCAGCAGCACTGATGGGCTGCCCCAGGGGCGATGAAGGACTTCTTCCTCAATGTGACGCGTTACCCGCGCTATCTGATCGCCTTTGGCCTGGGCGTGGCCAACTCGGTGCTGGAACCGCTGACGGCCCGGGCCCGCAACCCAGTCACCGCCGTGGCACTGATCGGGGCGGCGGTGAGCGGCCTGCTCAGTCTGGGCCTGATCCTGCGTGCGATGGTGATCGTCCAACCGGTCGCATAGCGATGGCACAAGGCCGACGGGTGGAGCGGGTGGCATCCCTGATCCGCCGAGAAGTAAGCGAGCTCCTGCAAGGTGGCATCAAGGACGAGCGGGTGGGCCATGGCCTGGTGAGCGTCACCCACGTGGAGGTTGCCGGCGACCTGCAGCACTGCAAGATCTTCGTGAGCGTGTTCGGCTCCGATGACGACCGGGAGCAGGCGATGGCCGGCCTCAGCTCGGCTACGCCCTACGTCAAAGGGGAGCTTGGCCGACGGCTGAAGATGCGCCGAACGCCGGAGGTGGTGTTCGTCCACGACCGGGGCATGGAGCGGGGCACCTCCGTGCTGAGCCTGCTCAACCAGCTGGAACGAGAACGCAGCCAGCGCGAGGAGCCGGCCGAAGAGCTGGCCACCGACCCGGACAGCGACGAGCTCCAGGCATGACCACGGCGGTGGCGGAACAGGCGCTGCGGCGGTTAATCGCCAGCTTGGTGGTGGTGCGCGCCAGTGGCCACCTGGCCGACCACCAGCGCCGCTATCCCCAGTGGGAGCTGGACAACGCCGAGCTCCAGGAGCTGCTGGCCATGGGGGTGGGCGGCGTGATTCTGCTGGGGGGCAGCGCCGCCGAACTGGCCCTGCGCACCCGCCAGCTGCAGACCTGGGCTGACCAGCCCCTGCTGCTCTGCGCCGACGTGGAGGAAGGGGTGGGCCAGCGCTTCGAGGGGGCCAGCTGGCTGGTGCCGCCCCTGGCCCTGGGGCGCCTGCATCGGCGGGATCCGGAACGGGCCCTGGAGCTGGCCGAACGCTACGGACGCTGCTGCGGTCAGGACTCCCGGGCGGTGGGGCTCAACTGGGTGCTGGGGCCGGTGTGTGACGTGAACAACAACCCGGCCAATCCGGTGATCAACGTGCGCGCCTGGGGGGAGGATCCAGCCAGCGCCGGGGCCCTAGCTGCGGCCTTCCTGCGGGGGTTGCAAGCCACAGGGGTGCTGGGCTGTGCCAAGCACTTTCCAGGCCACGGGGACACGACCAGCGACTCCCACCTGGAGCTGCCCCTGCTGCCCCACAGCCGCGAGCGGCTGGAGCAGGTGGAGCTGCCCCCCTTCCGCCAGGCCATCGCCGCCGGCGTGGAGGCGGTGATGACCGGCCACCTCACCCTGCCGGCCCTCGATCCCGAGCGGCCGGCCACCCTCTCGCGGGCCGTGCTGCATCACCTGCTGCGCGAGCAACTGGGCTTTGACGGGCTGGTGGTCACCGATGCCCTCGTGATGGAAGCGATTGCCAGCCACTACGGAGCTGGGGAAGCGACTGTGCTGGCCCTGGAGGCCGGTGCCGACCTGGTGTTGATGCCTGCCGATGCCCGGCTGGCCATCGAGGCCATTCACGCGGCGGTGCAGGCGGGCCGCCTGCCGCTCGCCCAACTGGAAGCCAGCGCCGGGCGTCGCCAGCGGGCGCTCAGCCGCTGCGAGACAGGCCCTGGTGACCCGAACGGAGCCGCCTGCCCCGACCTGGAGCTCTGCCAGGAACTGGTGAGCGCCACCCTGGAACACCAGGGTGGCCAGCTGGCAACTGGCAGCGGGACCATTGGGCAGGGCGTGAATCTGCTGCGGCTGGACCAGGCCCTGCAGGCCCCGTTCCTGCCGGCCACGGCCGCGGCCCTCAGGCTGCCCACCGCAGCGGGCTTCCAGCCGCTGCTGATGGCGTCAGAAACCGCAAGCCTCTGGTCAGCCGACGCCGAAACACCGCTGCGGCTGGAACGGGTGGGTCCAGGGCCGGTGCTGGTGCAGCTGTTTGTGCGGGGCAACCCCTTCCGCGGCAACACAGGCCAAGACGAGCGGTGGGTGGAGGCCTTGGACCAACTGCAGCGGGCCGGCCGTCTGGCTGGTGTGGCGGTGTACGGCAGCCCTTACCTGTGGGACGCCTTGCGCCAGGTCCTCCCGCCCGGAACACCGGCGGCCTACAGCCCCGGCCAGATGCCCCTGGCCCAGCAGGCCGTACTCGAGGCCCTCGGCCTCGGCCAGAGTGCCAGCCATGGTGGGTTCACCGACTAGGGAAGCCCGATGCAGCTCAGCCTGTCGATGATCGTGCGCAACGAGGCCGAGCGCCTGGAGCGCTGCCTGGCATCGGTGGCCGACTTCGTGGACGAGATGGTGGTGTTGGATACCGGCTCCAGCGACGCCACCGTGGCAATTGCCGAGCGCTGCGGCGCTGTGGTTCACCACCTGCCCTGGCCGGGCGACTTTGCCCCGGCCCGCAATGCGGCCCTGGAGCACGTGCGCGGCGATTGGGTGCTGGTGCTCGATGCCGATGAACAGCTGCTGGCGGAGGCCCATCAGCAGCTGCGCCAGCTGATGGGCCAGCCGAGCCTGCTGGTGGTGAATCTGTTGCGCCTGGAGCGGGGGGCCCGCCAGTCGCCCTACTCGCGGGTGAGCCGCCTGTTTCGCCGCCACCCGGCGATCCGCTGGAGCCGTCCTTACCACTCGATGATTGATGACAGTGTGCTGGCCCTGCTGCAGCGGGAACCGCACTGGCGCATCGCCGATTGCGACGTGCCGGCCCTGAGCCACGATGGCTACCGGCCCGAGCTGCTGCACAGCGGCGACAAGGCGGCCCGGCTGCGCCGGGCGATGGAAGCCGAACTGGAGCGCCACCCCGGCGACCCCTACGCCTGCGCCAAGTTGGGCAGCCTTCTGGTGAGTGAGGGCGAACTGGAGCGCGGCCGGGCGCTGCTGGGGCTCGGCCTGGAGACCTGCGGCGCCGATGCCCTGGCAGAGCGCTATGAGCTGCTACTGCACCTGGCAATGGCCGAAGCCCCCCACAATCCTGGCCAGGCCGAGATCCTCTACCGCCAGGCCATGGCCTTGCCCCTGCCGCCGCGGGTCACCCTGGCGGCAGCCCTCAACCTGGCGGGCCTCCGGCTGGAACAGGCGGCCGGCGCGGCGTCCACGG
>JBIKUY010000129.1:0-5759 GCA_044347355.1 Prochlorococcaceae cyanobacterium
AGCAAGCTGATCGGTTCGCCTCCGGGCTATGTGGGCTTCAACGAGGGCGGTCAGCTCACCGAAGCGGTGCGGCGCCGGCCCTACACCGTGGTGCTGTTCGATGAGATCGAGAAGGCCCACCCCGACGTGTTCAATCTGCTGTTGCAACTCCTGGAGGACGGCCGCCTCACCGACTCCAAGGGCCGCACGGTGGACTTCAAAAACACGTTGATCATCATGACCTCGAACATCGGGTCGAAGGTGATCGAGAAAGGCGGCGGCGGTCTGGGCTTCGAGTTCTCCGGCGAAGCGGTGGAAGACACCCAGTACAACCGCATCCGCTCGCTGGTCAACGAAGAGCTCAAGCAGTACTTCCGCCCAGAATTCCTCAACCGTCTCGATGAGATCATCGTCTTCCGCCAACTCAGCCGCGACGAGGTGAAGGAGATCGCCGAGATCATGCTTAAGGAAGTGTTCAGCCGGATGGAAGAGAAGGGCATCCACCTCTCGGTGACCGATGCCTTCAAGGAGCGGCTGGTGGAGGAGGGCTACAACCCCTCCTATGGCGCCCGGCCCCTGCGCCGCGCCGTAATGCGCCTGCTGGAAGACTCCCTGGCCGAGGAATTCCTCAGCGGCCGCATCGGTGAGGGCGACAGCGCAGTGGTGGACGTGAACGACGACAAGCAGGTGGTAATCCGCAAGGGCATCACCACTCCGGCCCTGCCCGAGCTGGCTGGCGCCAGCGCCTGAGCCAGCTCGATCACGCTGTGCTTCGCCCGGTTGTTGAATGAACTCCGTTCACCCCAAGCCGGCCATCAGCTCCACCTCTCACGCCATTGCCCCCGCCCAGGTGCTGCGGGGGCCCGGGGCCTGGGCTGAGGCCCTGCCCTTGGTTCACCAGCTCGGGCAGCACGTGTTGTTGGTGGGCCGTAGCCAGGCCACCGCCAACCTGCGCCGCCAGCTCCAGGCCGATCTGGCAACGACAGGGCTGCGGGTGACCCCTGGGCTACTGCAGCACGACTGCTGCGAAGCCGACCTGGAGCGCCTTGCCCAGCTGACGCGCACGGCCGGAGTCCAGCTGGTACTGGCAGCGGGCGGCGGCAAAGTGCTCGATGCCGGCAAGCTGCTGGCCCATCGCCTCGAGCTCCCCTGCGTCACGGTGCCCACCAGTGCCGCCACCTGCGCTGGCTGGACCGCCCTCGCCAACCTTTATTCCCCCCAGGGTGCCTTCGAGGGGGATGTGGCCCTCCAGCGCTGCCCGGATCTCCTGGTGTTCGACCATGGGCTGGTGGCCCAGGCCCCGGCGCGCACCCTGGCCAGCGGCATCGCCGACGCCATGGCCAAGTGGTACGAGGCCTCGGTGAGCAGCGGTGCCAGCAGCGATGGGCTGATCCAGCAGGCGGTGCAGATGGCGCGCGTGCTGCGCGACCAGCTGCTGCTGGAGTCGGAGGCGGCGTTGCAAGAGCCCCGCAGCGAGGCCTGGGTGCGGGTGGCTGAGGCCTGCGGCCTTACCGCCGGCCTGATCGGTGGCATCGGCGGCGCCCGCTGCCGCACCGTGGCCGCCCACGCCGTGCACAACGGCCTCACCCAGCTGCAGGCCTGTCACGGCGTGCTTCACGGCGAGAAGGTGGGCTTCGGCATCCTCGTACAACTGCGGCTGGAGGAGCTGTTGGGCGGCTCCCAGCTGGCCGCCCAAGCACGCCGCCAATTGTTGCCGCTGTTCCAGCGTCTGGGCGTGCCCTGCACCCTGGCCGAACTGCAACTAGGCCAGGCCAGTCTGGCGGAGCTCGAGCAGGTATGCGCCTTCGCCTGCGCCCCCGGCTCCGATCTCCACCACCTGCCTTTCGCGGTGGCCCCCGCCGACCTGCTGGCGGCCATGGTGAGCACCACCAGCGGCGAGCGGCAGCCCGCGTGATCGCTGACGCCGACCAACAGCGCTGCGAGGAGCTGGTACAGCAGGCGGCCGCTGGCCTGCTCGATCCCCAGGGAAGAGGCTTGGCCTCTGCCGTGCAGTGGTGGGGATTGAAGGGGCTGCCTGGCCGCTGGCCTGTAGCCGTGCTGGGCGCTGGGCCGCCCCTGCTGCTGCTGCATGGCTTCGACAGTTCGTTCCTGGAGTTCAGGCGGCTGGCCCCCCTGCTGGCGGGCCAATGCCAGCTCTTCATTCCCGACCTCTACGGCTTCGGTTTCAGCCCGCGCCCCAGCACTGGCCACTTCAACCCGGCAGGCGTACTGGCCCACCTGGGGGCGCTGCTGGAGGCGATCGGCGAGCGCTCGGCCTCGGGGAGCAAGGACGAACCGCTCGGGCTGATCGGAGCCTCGATGGGCGGATCGGTGGCCGTGGAGCTGGCCAGGCGCCATGGCGAGTGCATCGGGCGGCTGATGCTGCTGGCCCCCGCCGGACTCACAGGCCGGCCCATGCCCCTGCCGCCGCTGCTGGATGGGCTGGGGGTGCGCTTTCTAGCCTTACCGGCCGTGCGCCGGGGTCTCTGCCGCAGTGCCTTCGCCAATCCGGACCGCGACGTGGGCCCAGCCGAGCTGGAGATTGCCTCGCTCCACCTGCAGGCTCCACGCTGGGCCCCGGCCCTGGCCGCCTTCGCCCGCTCCGGGGGCTTCGCCGGCTGCGGCGATCCCCTGCCGCCCCAGCCCCTGCAGGTGCTGTGGGGCAAACAGGACCGGATCCTGCGGGGCCCCCAGAAGCTGGCGGCCCAGGCACTGCTAGGGGAGCGGATCGAAGACCTCGAGAACTGCGGCCACCTGCCCCACATCGACCAGCCGCAGCGCGTGGCCGAGCGCTGGCTGGCCGCCCTCCCCTGCCGCCATGGCTGAACCTCGCTCCCCACGACCAATGGACGACTCAGCCGGTGGCCAGCCGCTGCTCAAGCTGCTGGCCAGGGCACTGCAGCTTTGGCTGCGCCAGCAGTGCGACGGTGCGCAGAGCCTGGAGATCGAGCTGCAGGGCTCCACCCGAGAGCTGCTGCGAGGCCGGTTGGCGGGGGTACGGGTGCAGGCCTCCGGTGTGAGCTACCGCCAGCTTGAGCTGGCGCTGGTGGACCTGCAGGTGGGCGAACTGCAACTCCAGGTGGGCCAGCTGTGGCGGGGACAGCCGCTGGAGTTGCCGCGGCAGATCCCGATCACCGGCCTGGTGAGTTTCACCCCTGAAGCACTGGGCCGTTCCCTCCTCCAGCCCCAGTGGCAAGCCCTGGCCGACGATCTGGCCGAGCAACTCCTGGGAGTGACCCCGCTGATGGGCCTGCAGGTGCGCGGGGACCGGCTGGTGTTCCAAGCCCAGGGGGTGGGCAGCAGCACACCGCTGGAACTGGAGACCACGCTCTGCGCCGAGGCCGGCAGTGTGCGGATCAGCACTGCGGCTGGAGGCCTCGACACCCTGTTGCCGATGGACCCCGCGATCAGGGTGCAGCGGGCGGCCATTGAGGCGGGCTTGCTAGTGCTGGAGGGCAGCGCCACCGTGACCACCTGATGGCGGCCGGTCAGCGCTGCAGCAGCGGCAACACCAAGGTCACCAGGGAATACACCACCGCTGGCACGAAGAGATAGCTGTCGATGCGGTCGAGAACGCCGCCGTGGCCGGGGATGGCGTCGCCGGAATCCTTCAGGCCTGCATCACGCTTCATCATCGATTCGGTGAGATCCCCCACCAGGGCGAACAGGGCCACCACAGCCCCCAGCAAGGCGCCGATCAGCCAGCCCCAGGGCCAGGCGATCCAGGTGCCGCCGATCACCCCCACCGCCATGGCGCAAGCCACACCGCCCAGGGCCCCCTCCACCGTCTTGCCCGGGGAGATCGGCGACAGCGGGCGGCGGCCCAGGCGCCGCCCGATCACATAGGAGCCGATGTCGGTGGCCACGATCAGGAAGCAGGCCAGCAGGGTGAGCGCCAGCCCGCCATCGGCCAGGGCACGCAGCTTGATCCAGTGGCTGGGCAGGAAGCCCAAATAGAAGAGGCCGAACACCGAGGCGGCGATGTCGGCGATCGTGCCGGTGACGGGCTGCAGCAGCAGCCAGCCGCAGATCACTGCCCCCGAGGCCGGCAGCACGGCCGCCGCCACATCGCCAGCCAGCCAGCCGCTGCCCGCCTGGCTGGCCGCCTGGGTGCTGAACAGCAACAACTGCACCGCAACGAGAGTGGTCTTGGTGGCCGGCCGGATGCCCTTGAACTGGGCCATGCGGAAGTACTCCAGCAGGCCCAGGTGCACGATCAGGCCCACTGCCACCGTGAACCACCAGCCCCCCAGCCACACCACCACGAAGCCGATCCCCCCTGCCACCCAGCCGCTGAGCAGCCGGGCCAGGGAGGTGGCCTGCCGGGGTTGGATCTCAGGGGACAAACGGGCGCAGGGAGTGGGGATCAGGGGCGCTCGGCCGCAATCAGGAAGAGCGGCTCGGCCGCGGCCAGCTTGGCCTGGCTGCCGCGCCGCTGCATGCGGTGCACGGTGGCCTGCACCACCTGCAGGTCGATGGCGGCCAGCTGGCCCAGGGTATCGGTGGCATCCACCAGGCCCTCCAGGCTGGCGGTGCTGATCACCAGTCGCCCCCCGGGCTGCAGCGCCTGCCACACCGCCTGCAACACGTCGCCGAGGGGCCGGCCCACCTCCAGCAGCACCCGGTCGGGCCCGGGCGGGAGCAGGGCCAGGCCCTCCGGCGCGGCTCCGGCATGAATGTGCAAATTGGTAATGCCAAACCGGCGTCTGTTCTGCTCCAGCAGGGCGATCGCCTCTGGATCGCGCTCCAAGGTGTGCACAGCGCCGCTGGGCATCAGCCGTGCAATCTCCAGGGCCAGCGCTCCGGTGCCGCCGCCCACATCCCACACCAGCGAATCGCTCTGGGGACGCAGGTGGGCCAGCAACATCACCCGCAGCTCCATCGGCGTGGGGCTGAAGCCGGGGGCATCGGCAAAAGCGGCGTCGGGCAGGCCCGGCGTCACAAAATCCCAGTGATAAGGGGGTGGGGATCCGGCCACGGCTCCGGCGCTGGCTCAGTCGGCCACAACCCTCACCGTATCAGCGATCTGGCCAGGCCAGCGCCGGGCCTGCTCCACGAGCCAGGCGGCCCGAGGCCCGTCGATCCGCTCACCGGGAATCAGCAGCGGAATCCCCGGCGGGTAGGGGCAGATCGGTTCGGCAGCGATCCGGCCTGCGGCGGCGGCCAGGGGCACGGCCTGGTTAGCGGCACGCCAGGCCTGACCCAGCGCCAGTTCCGGCTCAGCCACCAGGGGCAGGGGCGGCCGACTTAAGGGTGGCAACGGTGGCCCGCCGAGGGCGGCCTTCAGGGCAAGCAGCGCCGGTGGCAGTCGTCGCTCCACCCAAGCGGGGGGCCGCTCCCCCAGGCAGAAGGTGAGCGTGCCCGGTTCCGGCAGCTCGGCCAGCACCCGCCGCTGCAGCAGCCAGGCATCAGCCTCCAACCCGTTGATGCCCAGGGCGGCGGTGTGCAAAACCAGCCGGAGGGGATCCTGGTTAGCCAACAGCGGCAGATCCAGGGCTTGGCAGCGCTGGCGCAGGCGGGTAGCCCGTGCCTCGGCGCGGCGGCGGCGGCGCTGACCGGCGCGGCCAGCGGCAGCCAGCAGGGACGCCTCAGCCGAAGCCAGCAGCAGAGCGCTGGGGCTGGAGGTTTGCAGCCAGAGCAGGGCACGCTCCAGGGCAGCGCGGGGCACCCGGCCGCCCTGGGCCAGCAGCACAGCGCTCTGGGCCAGGCCGCCGCCGGCCTTCTGGCAGGAGAGCACCACCAGGTCGGCGCCCGCGGCTAGGGCCTCCCCGCGGCCATGG